>NZ_JAGFPF010000054.1:0-29019 GCF_025962695.1 Candidatus Symbiopectobacterium sp. NZEC135
GACCTGTCATCCTGGCTGGCGTATCGCGAGCAGTATGTGTTGGTGGTAACGTCAACCACCGGGCAAGGGGATCTGCCGGATTCCATCGCCCCGTTGTTTGCGGCGTTGCGTGAAAAAGGTGGTCATCAGCCCGCGTTGCGCTATGGTGTCATTGCCTTGGGTGACAGCAGTTACCCCCATTTTTGCGGTGCGGGCCAGCAGTTTGATGCATTGTTGCAAGAAATGGGCGCTCAGCGTGTGGGCGATATGCTTTTGATTGACGCGACAGAATGCCCGGAGCCGGAAGTGCTCTCCTGCCCATGGGTAGAGCAGTGGGCGGGGTTGGTTGAAGCGGGTTAAGCGCGTTCTATAAACGTGAATAAAAAACGGAGCGGTGAAGCTCCGTTTTATCATGACGTTCGCGGCCCAGTCTATTAACGTCCTTTGGTCAGCTTCTCCAGATCGGATTCGATCTCATTAATTTTGTTCGCCACCACGCTTTCCAGATGACGCAAGTCATCAAGGATTTTGCGTTTCAGATCGACTTCCACCTGATCACGTTGGCAAATCTGATCAAGCTCATCAATGACATAGCGCAGATTGGGGCTGATCTCATTGATCTCTTTAAAGCCTTGTCCGCTGTTATCCGCAACGATGGTTTTACGCTGGCGCGGATATTTAAATTTTACGCTTTTGGCGAAAAACTCCCCTTTATCCTTACGAAAATAGATTTTCAGGATGTCGTTACTGGCCTCCTGGCGCAGGCTATAGCGATCAATTTCATCGGGATGGGAGATACCCAGGCTTTTTAGATTGTCATACATGGCGCCACCTTTTGGGGAGTGATAAAGAAAAGGCGGGTCAAACCCGCCTTGTTCAGTTTAGTCGATGGTACGAAGCAACTCATTAATACCCACTTTACCGCGGGTTTTCGCATCCACTTTTTTCACGATCACGGCACAGTACAGGCTGTAGCTGCCATCTTTCGACGGTAGGTTGCCGGAAACGACGACAGAGCCTGCCGGTACGCGACCGTAATGCACTTCACCGGTTTCGCGATCGTAGATTTTCGTGCTCTGGCCGATAAACACGCCCATGGAGATGACGGAGCCTTCTTCCACGATCACGCCTTCTACCACTTCAGAGCGGGCGCCGATAAAGCAGTTGTCTTCAATGATGGTCGGGTTAGCCTGTAACGGCTCCAGGACGCCACCGATGCCGACACCGCCGGACAGGTGAACGTTTTTCCCGATCTGTGCGCAAGAGCCGACGGTTGCCCAGGTATCAACCATGGTGCCTTCGTCAACGTAAGCACCGATGTTGACATAAGACGGCATCAGCACCGTGTTACGGGCGATAAATGCGCCCTGGCGCACGCTGGCAGGAGGCACTACGCGGAAACCTTCACGTTGGAAGCGCGCTTCATCGTAGCCGGCAAATTTCATCGGCACTTTGTCGTAGTAGCGGGTTTCCGTACCTTCCATCAGTTGGTTGTCATTGATACGGAAAGAGAGCAGCACCGCTTTTTTCAACCATTGGTGCGTTACCCACTCGCCATTGATTTTTTCCGCCACGCGCAGTGCGCCGCTGTCCAATAAGCCAATAACCTGATTAACGGCTTCACGGGTTACGCTGTCCACGGAGGTCGGCGTAATGTCGGCACGGCGTTCAAAGGCGGTTTCGATAACGTTTTGTAATTGATGCATCCTGTTTCTCTTTCTGTGCTGTCAGTCAATGGTTAATTCAGGGTTACTTTATCGTTTGGGTCGAGGGCTTCTGTCAACCGTTGTTGCAAGATAAGGCGCAATTCCGGAGATAATGCGCGTCTGTCTTTGTCTGCAAGGATAAAAAGGTCTTCTACCCGCTCGCCAATCGTGGAAATGCGCGCACCGTGTAACGACACGTTGAGATCGGCGAACACTTTACCCAGGCGTGCCAGCAAACCCGGTTGATCGAGTGCGCTCAACTCCATGTAGCTGCGTCTGTCGGTATGTGTCGGCAGGAAGCTGATTTCCGTGGGCACACTGAAATGGCGCAATTTGGAGGAGGCGCGGCGCGGACGAGGATGTTGATAATCGCGCTGTGTGAGCGCCTGAACCAGCGCCTGGCGAATAAACTCGTGGCGATCCGGTGCGACCGGGCTGCCGTCGGGTTCCAGTACGATAAAGGTGTCCATCGCCATGCCATCGCGGCTGGTGAAAATTTGCGCATCATGCACGCTCAGATTACGGCGGTCGAGTTCGCCTGCCACAGCGGCGAACAGGTAGGGGCGGTCTGGACTCCAGATGAAAATTTCTGTGCCACCGCGGCTGGCCTGATGGCTGATAAGCACCAATGGCTGATGTAAATCGTGCTCAACCAGATGGCGAGCGTGCCAGGCAAGCTGATTGGGCGAATGACGCAAAAAATAATCTGCGCGGCAGCGGCTCCAGATAGGGTGCAACGCTTCTTCGTCGATATTGTCCATGCGCAGCAGCGCCAAAGCCTGGAGACGATGATGGCGCACGCGATCGCGCACATCCGGCGTATTTTGCATCCCGCGGCGCAGTTGTTTCTCGGTGGCGAAATAGAGTTCGCGCAATAGGCTCTGTTTCCAACTGTTCCACAGGGTTTCGTTGGTCGCGCAGATATCGGCAACCGTGAGGCTGACCAGGTAGCGCAGGCGGGTTTCGCTTTTCACTTCAGCGGCGAATTGCTGGATAACCGCCGGATCCTGAATATCGCGACGCTGTGCGGTCACTGACATCAGCAGGTGGCAGCGCACTAACCAGGCAACCAGCTGCGTTTCGCGTGAATTGAGCTGGTGCAGCGCGGCAAACTCAACGACATCTTGCGCGCCCAGCTCAGAATGATCGCCACCGCGCCCTTTGGCGATATCATGAAACAGCGCCGCGAGCAGCAGCAATTCCGGCTGTGGCAGACGTGGATACAGCTCTACACACAGGGGATGCTGGGTGCGCGTCTCTTCATCGGAAAAGCTTTCCAGTTTGAGCAGCACGCGCAGTGTGTGCTCATCCACGGTATAGGCATGAAACAGATCGAACTGCATCTGCCCGACGATATTGCTCCACAGTGGCGTATACGCTTCCAACACGCTATGACGATGCATCGGCAGCAGGGCTCTATTTACCGCGTGTGGATGGCGCAGAATATCCATAAAAAGGTGGCGCGCTTCAGGAATAGCGCACAGCGGCTGAGCCAGATGGCGACGCGCATGGCGCAATTGGCGCAGCGTGGTGGAATAGATACCGGTAATCTCATCGTTACGCACCATGGTGTTAAACATGCGCATAATGGCTTCCGGCTTGTGCATGAACAAGGTTTCATCACGCAGATCGATCAAGTTGCCACGCAGTTGGAATTCATTATCTATTGCGCGTGGCTTTTCACTGGCATCCAGTGCCAGGATGGCCTCATCGAACAGTTGCAGCAGCATATGATTAAGCTCGCTGACGCGGCGCGTCGCGCGATAGAAATCTTTCATCATGTGCTCAACCGGTGCATTACCCTCACCACGGTAATTCAGCAACTGCGCCACGTTGAGTTGGCGGTCAAACAGCAGGCGGTTGTCATAACGCGACAGAATCAGGTGCAAGGCAAAGCGAATGCGCCACAGAAAGCTCTGACATTCATTGAGCTCGTTGCGTTCCGCTTCGGTGAGAAAACCAAAACCGACCATTTCGTTGAGCGAGGTGGCACCAAAATGACGTCGGGCAACCCAGAGCAAGGTGTGAATATCGCGCAGCCCGCCGGGGCTACTTTTTATATCCGGCTCAAGATTGTAGCTGGTGCTGTGGTAACGCTGATGTCGTTCTTGCTGTTCGGTGATTTTGGCCGGAAAAAAAGCGGAGGAGGGCCAAAAGTCTTCGCTAAAAATCTGTTTTTGTAAGGAGAGAAACAGCGCCACATCGCCGCAAATCAGGCGCGATTCGATGAGGTTTGTCGCCACGGAAATGTCCGCTCGGCCTTCTTGCAGGCACTCATCGAGCGTGCGCACGCTATGACCCACTTCAAGCTTGAGATCCCACAGCAGCGTGATAAACGCGCCCACTTGTTGAGATTGATGGGCGCTGAGCGGCTGCCCGCTGAGTACCAGCACATCAATATCCGACAGCGGGTGCAGCTCACCGCGCCCGTATCCACCAACGGCTACCAGCGCCGTTTGTGCGGCAGATTCGAAACCGTAAAACGTCCACAGACGTTGCAACAGATGGTCGATAAAAAAGGTTCTGGCGGTAATCAGCGTTTCGGCGGCTACCCCGTCGCGAAATTCAGCGCCTAGCCACGTCTGAAAACGCTCCATAGACAGCTTCAGCGCTGAGCACTCCAGTTCGCTGTCACTGTAGGTTAACGGGGAGGCGGGGGGCTGTACGTCAGCGGTGAACACGTCGGCGGAGTGAGAAGCGTTGTTGTCATTCATAAATTCACAGCCCTTAAGCGTTGCCTGGCAAACGCCATAAAAGAGACGCCAGCCCTGTTAACGGTATCCCTGGCCGCCGCCGCAAGATAACCGCCGGGCTGGCGCACCATTATGCCGGGTGCGAAATGATGTTGGGGATGGTGTCGTCTTTCCTCAGCGTCATAATTTCGCAACCGTTTTCGGTTACCACAATAGTATGCTCGTATTGCGCCGACAAGCTGCGATCTTTGGTTTTTACCGTCCAACCGTCTTTCATGGTGCGGATACGGAAATCGCCCGCGTTAAGCATTGGCTCAATGGTGAATGCCATGCCCGCTTGCAGCACTACGCCGCCGTCATCAGCATCGTAATGCAGCACCTGAGGTTCTTCATGGAAACCGCGACCAATGCCGTGGCCGCAATATTCACGTACCACGGAGAAATCATTGCTTTCCGCGAATACCTGGATGGCTTTACCCAAGGCACGCAGCCGGATGCCCGGCTTGACCATTTTCAGCGCCAGATAGAGGCTTTCCTGCGTGATACGGCACAGACGTTCGCCCAGAATGGTGGGTTTACCGGCGATGAACATTTTGGAGGTATCCCCATGGAAGCCGTCCTTGATGACCGTAACATCGATATTGACGATATCACCGTCTTTCAGCAGACGGTCATCGCTGGGAATGCCGTGGCACACCACTTCGTTGATAGAAATACACACCGATTTCGGGAAGCCGTGATAACCAAGGCTGGCAGAAATAGCCTGCTGCTTGTTGGTAATATGGTCGTGGCAGATGCGATCGAGCTCGCCAGTGCTGACACCGGGAACCACATACGGTTCGATGATTTCCAGCACTTCCGCCGCCAGGCGGCCAGCAACGCGCATTTTCTCGATGTCTTCAGGGGTTTTTATTGATATAGCCATGCAAAATTGTCCGCAGGTGTCGAAGCAGTCGACGAATTTAAGTGTACACACTATACCCTAAATAATTCGAGTTGCAGGAAGGCGGCAAGTGAGAGACAAATTTGTCTGGAACAAATTTGAACAGCGCTTGCGCTGGCCCGTAGGGTGAACCTCATGGATGAGGTTCATTCATCCCGATGAGCTTACTCTGGTAAGTGATTCGGGTGAAAGAACGCAGCCAACGCACCTGTAGCTTGAAGTATGACGGGTATGAGCACTTATGTTATCAGCCCTGACGGATGGTGCCAAATCCCCATTTGGATTCAATGGCGGTACGTAAGGAGAAAATCGGGTAAAGGGTGCAACAAAAGTTGGTGTCGGTGGCGACTTTATGGTATAAAGCGCGCCGGTGATCTGACTGGGTCTGGCTAATAGGTTCAGCGGAATTCACTAAACTCATATGTGTAAATAACACACACATGTCGACACGTTCGCCGGGGTGCTCGAAGGTCAATGTCTTATGACGTGGCTGAAGGGTCGGTGTAATGGGACATGTGGAGGCTTAACCCCATACTCAATTTATAGAGGTAATCATGGCAACTGTTTCCATGCGCGATATGCTCAAGGCTGGCGTACACTTCGGTCACCAGACCCGTTACTGGAACCCGAAAATGAAACCTTTCATTTTTGGTGCGCGTAACAAAGTTCACATCATCAACCTTGAAAAAACCGTTCCGATGTTCAACGATGCGCTGGCCGAGCTGAGCAAAATCTCTTCTCGCAAAGGCAAAATCCTGTTCGTTGGTACGAAACGCGCTGCAAGCGAAGCGGTAAAAGACGCTGCAAACAACTGCGACCAGTTCTTCGTGAACCATCGCTGGTTGGGCGGTATGCTGACTAACTGGAAAACCGTTCGTCAGTCCATCAAGCGTTTGAAAGATCTGGAAACCCAATCTCAAGACGGTACCTTCGACAAGCTGACCAAAAAAGAAGCTCTGATGCGTACTCGTGAACTGGACAAGCTGGAAAACAGCCTGGGCGGTATCAAAGATATGGGCGGCCTGCCAGATGCTCTGTTTGTGGTTGACGCTGACCATGAACACATCGCCATCAAAGAAGCAAACAACCTGGGTATCCCGGTATTTGCTGTGGTTGATACCAACTCCGATCCGGATGGCGTTGACTTCATCATCCCTGGCAACGACGACGCCATCCGTGCAGTAACCCTGTACCTGAGCGCTGTTGCTACCGCTGTCCGTGAAGGCCGTTCTCAAGATCTGGCTGTTCAAGCGGAAGAAGGCTTGGTAGAAGCTGAATAATAAGACTGGCTCCGTCGAGCCCTTATTAACCAGGTATTGAATATGTTGGTTAGGGGGCCTTAATGGCCCCCTTTTACTTATCTCCCACGAGATAACCCGAGGAAAAGATAATGGCTGAAATTACCGCTGCCCTGGTAAAAGAACTGCGCGAGCGTACTGGCGCTGGCATGATGGAATGCAAGAAAGCGCTGGTAGAAGCTAACGGTGATATCGAACTTGCTATCGATAACATGCGTAAGTCTGGCCAGGCTAAAGCTGCGAAAAAAGCAGGCCGTGTTGCTGCTGAAGGTGTGATTCTGACCAAGATCGCGGCTGACGGCAAATATGGCGTTATCGTCGAACTGAACTGCGAAACTGACTTCGTTGCTAAAGATGCTGGCTTCAAAGCCTTCGGCGAAGAAGTTGCAACCGCTGCACTGAACGAACGCATCACTGACGTTGACGTTCTGAAAGCGAAATTCGAAGAACAGCGTACTACGCTGGTCGCGAAAATTGGTGAGAACATCAATATTCGTCGTATCGCTGTTCAGGAAGGTGACGTGCTGGGTGCTTACCTGCACGGCGCGCGTATTGGCGTACTGGTTGCCGCTACCGGCGCTGACGAAGAACTGGTTAAGCACGTCGCTATGCACATTGCTGCCAGCAAGCCTGAGTACGTGAAAGCTGAAGACGTTCCGGCAGATGTGGTTGCGCGTGAGCACCAGATCCAGTTGGACATTGCCATGCAATCTGGCAAACCGCGTGAAATCGCAGAAAAAATGGTCGAAGGCCGTATGCGTAAATTCACCGGCGAAATCTCTCTGACCGGTCAACACTTCGTGATGGATCCCAACAAAACCGTTGGCGATCTGCTGAAAGAGCACAAAGCTGACGTCATCAGCTTCATCCGTTTCGAAGTGGGTGAAGGCATTGAGAAAGCGGAAGTTGACTTCGCTGCTGAAGTCGCCGCGATGAGCAAGCAGTCTTAAGATGCAAAAAAGGAGCCGCCAGTTGGCGGTTCCTTTTTATACCCGTCATACTTCATGTACAGCGGTGTTGGTGAGATTCACTCGGCGCATTTCCGGGTAGACTGACGCACCCTATCCACGGGGAATACCCACTGGGCGTACCCACAGGAAAGTGACATGAAGCCGGGTATATCCAGCCAAAATTTTCAACACGTTTTACTGCCACTGCGCATTTGTGCGTCGGTTTAATGACGCGCGCGGTATGAAGCACGAAGGCGTGACAGTAATCACATTCCCATTATGATGAAAGCCCGTTAGGACAACAACACCATGGCAACCAACGCAAAACCCGTATATCAACGTATCCTGCTTAAGCTCAGCGGCGAAGCATTACAAGGAGCCGAAGGTTTTGGTATCGATGCGAGCATTCTGGATCGCATGGCTCAGGAAATTAAAGAACTGGTTGAGCTGGGCATTCAGGTCGGCGTCGTTATCGGTGGTGGCAACCTGTTCCGCGGTGCCGGTCTGGCACAGGCTGGTATGAATCGCGTGGTGGGCGATCACATGGGGATGTTGGCCACCGTGATGAACGGCCTGGCAATGCGCGATGCGCTGCACCGTGCCTATGTCAACGCGCGCTTGATGTCAGCCATTCCGCTCAACGGTGTGTGCGACAATTATAGCTGGGCCGAAGCTATCAGCCTGCTGCGCAACAACCGCGTGGTGATTTTCTCCGCCGGTACCGGTAATCCCTTCTTTACTACCGATTCTGCCGCTTGTCTGCGCGGTATCGAGATTGAAGCTGACGTGGTGCTAAAAGCCACCAAAGTGGATGGCGTTTTTTCTGCGGATCCGGTTAAAGATCCCACCGCGACGCTCCATGAAACGCTAACCTATCAGGATGTTCTCGAACGTGAACTGAAAGTGATGGATTTGGCGGCCTTTACGCTGGCTCGCGACCATAATTTACCGATCCGCGTTTTCAACATGAACAAACCCGGTGCATTACGCCGTGTGGTCATGGGTGAAAAAGAAGGCACCTTGATCACGAAGTAATAACGGGTGCACTGAAAAATAAGGTACTATCCTGATCGTGGTAGTGCTGTTTTATTTTCGTAATACCGATAGATAACGCGCTGCGTCGGCACCCCGGCGCAAGCATCAATGATTTACCGGGTTTGCTGTATGCATCCCTGTCCGCTTTTATCATGTGCGTTGATATCATGATAAAACGCAGGGAAATAACCTGTCTGGCAACCAGTATTCAAGGGTCCGCAACGTGATTAATGACATCAGAAAAGATGCTGATACACGCATGGAAAAATGTGTAGAAGCGTTTAAACACCAAATTAGCAGAGTTCGTACTGGCCGCGCTTCACCGAGCCTGCTGGACGGCATTCAGGTAGAATATTACGGTTCTGCCACGCCGCTGCGTCAACTGGCGAACGTTGTGGTTGAAGATACGCGCACGCTGGCGATCACCGTGTTCGACCGTTCGTTGGGCCCGGCCGTTGAGAAAGCGATCATGGCTTCGGATCTGGGGTTAAACCCGTCCTCTGCGGGTGCGGTAATCCGCGTTCCCCTGCCGCCGCTGACGGAAGAGCGCCGTAAAGATTTGACCAAAGTGGTACGCGGTGAAGCGGAACAAGGTCGCATCTCTGTACGTAACGTGCGTCGCGACGCCAACGATAAGCTGAAAGCGCTGTTGAAAGATAAAGCGATCAGTGAAGATGAAGAACGCCGCGCGCAGGATGACGTGCAAAAACTGACTGACGCCTATATCAAGAAAGTGGATGTCGCGCTGGCAGAAAAAGAAAATGAGCTGATGGAGTTTTAATCGGCTTCCAAAATAAAAGCGCCAGCCAGGACACTACTGGCGGCGCTTTATTTTTTAGAGCAATTTCATGAAGCAACTGACGATCCTCGGTTCAACCGGTTCTATTGGCGTTAGTACGCTGGCTGTAGTGAAAGCCAATCCGGATAAATTCGCCGTTACTGCCCTTGCTGCTGGGCGAAACGTTGATGTGATGCTGGCGCAATGCCTGCAATTCCAACCTGCCTATGCTTCCATGTCCGATCCCCAGGCTGCGGCACTGTTACGTGAGCGACTGATGACCGCAGGCTGTCGTACCGAAGTGCTGGCTGGCGAGCAGGCTGCGTGTGAGCTGGCTGCGCTCGATGGCGTAGACCAGGTGATGGCAGCCATCGTGGGGGCCGCAGGATTATTGCCAACCCTTGCTGCTATCAAGGCCGGAAAGCAGGTACTGTTGGCGAACAAAGAGTCTTTAGTCACCTGTGGCCGACTGTTTATGAACGCTGTTGCACAATATGGTGCGCAATTGCTGCCGATAGACAGTGAACACAACGCCATTTTTCAGAGTTTACCTGAGCACATTCAACGTCAATTGGGTTACGCTTCTTTAACGGAACATGGGGTGGAACGTATTGTCCTGACCGGTTCGGGCGGCCCGTTTCGAGAAACACCGCTTGCCGCATTAGCGGCGATGACGCCCGATCAAGCCTGTGCGCATCCCAACTGGTCCATGGGCCGCAAGATTTCCGTGGACTCGGCCACCATGATGAACAAGGGGCTGGAGTACATCGAGGCGCGTTGGTTGTTTAATGCGTCAGCGGCGCAGATGGAAGTGATCATCCATCCGCAGTCCGTTATCCACTCCATGGTGCGCTATCGGGATGGCAGCGTTTTGGCTCAACTTGGCACACCGGATATGCGCACGCCTATCGCGCATGCAATGGCCTATCCGCAGCGTGTGGTGTCTGACGTGGCACCGTTGGATTTTATGCGTCTTGGTCCGCTCACGTTCAGCGAACCGGACATGACGCGTTATCCCTGTTTGCAGTTGGCTGTCGATGCCTGTAATCAGGGGCAGGCGGCAACGACCGCGCTGAATGGGGCCAATGAAATTGCCGTCGACGCCTTTTTGCACGGTGAGATTCGCTTCACCGATATTGCGTCGTTGAATCAGCGTGTGATGGAACAGCTCTCTTGCGCAGAACCAGAATCCGTTGACGATGTATTGTCCATTGACCGTTGGGCTCGCGAGAAAGGCCGGCTGGCGTTACGCGCTTTCCACTGACAATACGCGCTTGCTGACGCATTCGTCGCGGCACAATTTGTTCATGCGGGATCAAGGTGATATAGTCTGCGCCATTCGCGTCGAGGTCAGTGCGAAAACGCTGGCGAAGGACGTACAGCCGTGCTCGTTCACGGCTTTTTTGTGCTGACGGGTCTGATGTTAGGGATGGATTGTTTTCTTACTTGAGGAAATTAAGTTCGCGTTATGCCGTCTGATAATCAACAAACACCCATTACGCCACCCGAAAGCGGGCCAAGGCATGTCGCAATCATCATGGATGGTAATGGCCGTTGGGCGAAAAGCCGCGGCAAGCTGCGCGTTTTTGGCCATCAGGCTGGTGTGAAAGCGGTGCGGCGGGCGGTGAGCTTTGCGGTAAGCCATCGGCTCGATGCCTTGACCTTGTATGCCTTTAGTAGCGAAAACTGGAACCGTCCGGCGCAAGAAGTGAAAGCGCTGATGGAACTGTTTGTTCGGGCTCTGGACAGTGAAGTCAAAAGCCTGCATAAACACGGCGTTCAGTTGCGTATCATCGGTGACATCAGCCGTTTCAGCCCGCGTCTACAAGAGCGCATTCGCCGCTCTGAAGCACTGACAAAAAATAATCCAGGGTTAATACTGAATATTGCCGCGAATTATGGCGGACGTTGGGATATTATTCAGGGCGTCAGACAATTGGCTGAGCAGGTGCAGGAAGGCACGCTCCGCCCGGACACGATCGACGAAGATACTTTATCCCACGCCCTGTGTTTGAGCGATCAAACGCCGGTCGATTTGGTTATCAGGACGGGGGGAGAACACCGCATCAGTAATTTTTTGCTGTGGCAGATTGCTTATGCTGAGCTTTACTTTACCGATGTCCTTTGGCCTGATTTCGATGAACACGATTTTGAAGGTGCGATGAATGCATTTGCGCAACGCGAACGGCGCTTCGGTGGAACTGCACCTTCCGATGCTGACGCATCATAGGGGGAAGGTGTGCTGAAGTATCGATTGATAACTGCCTTGATCTTAATCCCGTTGGTCATTGCGGCATTGTTTATGCTGCCACCGAAGGGATTTGCGCTGGTAACGCTCGGCGTTTGCATGCTGGCCGCCTGGGAGTGGGGGCAATTCGCCGGGCTAGGCTCCTCTGCTCAGCGTTTGTCTCTTGCCTTTATATGCGGCGCACTGCTGGCGTTGATGACGCTATCATTGCCCAACTATCACTATTCGGTTCATCTGCTGCCTATCCGCCTTTCGCTATGGGTATCACTGGCGTGGTGGTGTGCAGCACTGCTGTTGGTGCTCTCTTATCCCGGTTCTGCGGGGTTTTGGCGTAACTCTAAAGCGTTGCGTTTGCTGTTTGGCGTGTTGACCATCGTGCCTTTCTTCTGGGGCATGGTGGCGTTGCGGCAGCACCATTATGATAGCGATCCTTTCTTCGGTGCCTGGTGGTTGCTCTACGTGATGTTGCTGGTGTGGGGCGCAGACAGCGGCGCGTACATGTTTGGTAAACTGTTTGGCAAGCATAAACTGGCACCCAAAGTGTCTCCAGGTAAAACCTGGGAGGGCTTTGTCGGTGGGTTAGCCACGTCCGCGATTATCTCCCTGCTGTTTAGTGTTTATGCGCCTTTAGGCGTTGCGCCGTTTACGCTGCTCATCTGTTCGGTGGTTGCGGCGCTGGCATCCGTGCTGGGCGATTTGACAGAAAGTATGTTTAAACGGGAAGCCGGTATTAAGGACAGCAGCCACCTGATTCCTGGTCATGGCGGCGTGCTTGACCGCATTGATAGCCTGACGGCGGCGATCCCGGTCTTTGCCTGCCTGATGTTTTTAGTGTTTAAAACGGTTTAGGATGACCTGACAGATGATGAATGTCCTTTGGAGTTTGGCTGCATTTGTTGTTGCACTGGGCGTATTGATTACGGTGCATGAGTTTGGCCACTTCTGGGTTGCTCGTCGCTGTGGGGTCAAGGTTGAGCGTTTTTCTGTCGGATTTGGCAAGGCGCTATGTCGTTGGCGCGATCGGCGGGGAACCGAATTTGTCATTGCCTTAATCCCTCTGGGTGGCTATGTCAAAATGCTCGACGAGCGTGTGGATACCGTCTCGCCGGAACAGCATCATCTCTCTTTTAACCGTAAAACCGTATGGCAACGCGCTGCCATCGTGAGCGCGGGCCCGATTGCCAACTTCTTGTTTGCGGTTGCCGCCTACTGGCTGGTGTTTATTATTGGTGTGCCGGGTGTACGGCCTGTGGTGGGCGAAATAGTGCCCAACTCTATTGCTGCTATGGCGCAAATGTCGCCGGGAATGGAACTAAAAGCAGTAGATGGTATCGAAACGCCTGACTGGGACACGGCGCGTTTAACGCTGATCGGTAAGATCGGCGATAACGAGGTAACGCTTGATGTTGCCCCGCTGGGTTCTTCGTCCGTAGTGCAAAAAACGCTGGATTTGCGCGACTGGCAGTTCAATCCTGAAAAGCAAGATCCTGCGTCCTCATTGGGCATGGTGCCACGTATGCCGCAAATCGATGCGGTGCTGACGCAGGTGCAGGATGGATCGGCTGCGCAAAAAGCCGGTTTGCAAGTCGGAGACAGGATCGTTAAAGTCGATGGGCAACCGCTGACGCGCTGGTCGCAGTTTGCCAGTACGGTGCGTGACAAGCCGGATGCAGATATTGCGCTGGAGATTGAACGAAAAGGTGAGACCCGCTCTCTAATCTTGACGCCGGACAGCAAAACGACCGGTGGCAGGGTGGAAGGGTTTGCCGGGGTGGTGCCAAAAGTCATCCCGCTGCCCGAGGAGTACCGAACGGTGCGGCAATACGGGCCGTTCAGTGCGATTTATCAAGCTGCGGATAAAACCTGGCAACTTATGCGGTTAACCGTCAGTATGCTGGGAAAACTGATAACAGGCGATGTTAAGCTCAACAACCTGAGCGGGCCAATCTCCATTGCTCAGGGAGCCGGCATGTCGGCTGACTATGGGCTGATTTACTACCTGATGTTTTTGGCATTGATCAGTGTAAATCTCGGCATTATCAATTTGTTCCCGCTACCGGTTTTGGATGGTGGACACCTGCTCTTTCTGCTGGTTGAAAAACTGAAAGGCAGGCCGGTTTCTGAGCGTGTGCAGGACTTTTGTTATCGTATCGGCACGGTGGTGTTGATGCTGTTAATGGGGCTCGCACTTTTTAATGATTTCTCTCGCCTTTAGGCGGGGGAGTAGGTTAGGAAAAACGCATAACAACGATGGCGATGAAAAAGTTGCTCATAGCGTCGCTGCTGTTCAGCAGCGCCACCGTATACGGTGCAGACGGATTCGTGGTGAAGGATATTCATTTCGAGGGCTTGCAGCGTGTTGCTGTCGGTGCGGCACTACTCAGCATGCCTGTCCGTGTTGGTGATACTGTCAGTGATGACGATATCGGGAATACCATCCGTGCTCTGTTCGCGACCGGAAACTTCGAGGATGTCCGGGTACTGCGTGACGGTGAAACCTTGATTGTGCAGGTAAAAGAACGACCTACCATCGCCAGCATCACATTCTCCGGCAATAAAGCGGTCAAGGATGAGATGCTGAAAGAAAATATGGAAGCGTCCAGTGTGCGCGTCGGCGAAGCGTTAGACCGCACGACCCTCTCTTCTATTGAGAAGGGGCTGGAGGATTTCTACTACAGCGTCGGTAAATACAGCGCCTCCGTGAAGGCGGTGGTAACACCGTTGCCGCGCAACCGTGTTGACCTCAAACTGGTGTTTACCGAAGGGGTTTCCGCGCAAATCCAGCAGATCAATATCGTTGGCAACAAAGCCTTCACTTCTGATGAATTGATTGCCCAATTCCAACTGCGCGATGACGTGCCGTGGTGGAACGTCATGGGCGATCGTAAGTACCAGAAACAGAAACTCTCTGGTGACCTGGAAACGCTGCGCAGTTTCTATCTCGATCGCGGCTACGCGCGTTTCACGATTGATTCCACTCAGGTAAGCCTGACGCCCGACAAGAAGGGCATCTACATCACCATCAACATCACGGAAGGCGATCAATACAAGCTGTCCGGGGTGACGGTGCGCGGCAATCTGGCGGGTCACTCTGCCGAGATTGAGGGGCTGACGAAAGTGAACCCCGGCGAGCTGTATAACGGTGCCAAAGTGACACGCATGGAAGAGGATATCAAAAAGCTGCTAGGCCGTTATGGCTACGCTTATCCGCGCGTGGTGACACAGCCTGAAATCAGCGACGGGGATAAAACCGTCAAGCTCAACCTTAACGTCGATGCTGGCAACCGCTTCTCGGTGCGCCGTGTGCGCTTCGAAGGTAATGATACTTCCAAAGATTCCGTGCTGCGCCGCGAAATGCGCCAGATGGAAGGGGCGTGGTTGGGCAACGATCTGGTTGAGCAGGGCAAAGAGCGTCTCAACCGTCTCGGCTACTTTGAAAGCGTTGATGTCGAAACCCAGCGTGTGCCGGGCACTCCCGATCAGGTAGACGTCACCTACAAGGTGAAAGAGCGTAATACCGGTACGTTGAACTTCGGCGTCGGCTTCGGTACGGAAAGTGGCGTCAGCTTCCAGGCTGGGGTGCAGCAGGATAACTGGCTGGGTACCGGCAACTCTGTGGGCATCAGCGGCACCAAAAACAGCTACCAGACCTATGTCGAGCTGTCGATGACCAACCCCTACTTTACGGTAGACGGCGTCAGCCTCGGCGGTCGTATTTTCTATAACGACTTTAAAGCTTATGATGCTGAACTCTCTGATTACACCAACAAAAGCTACGGTATAGGCTCCACCTTAGGTTTCCCGATCAACGAGAATAACTCGTTGCGTCTGGGCCTGGACTACGTGCATAACGATGTGTCGGATATGTCACCGCAGGTGGCCATGTGGCGCTATCTGAATTCGGTGGGCATCAATCCTGAAGTGGTGGCGGGGTCAAATAATCACTCCAAGGCAGGTTTCAGTGCGAATGATTTCTTCCTCAACGCTGGCTGGGTCTACAATAGTTTGGACCGTGGCTTCTTCCCGACGGAAGGGAGCCGTGCCAGCCTCAACGCCAAGGTGACGGTGCCGGGTTCCGACAACGAATACTATAAGTTGACCTTCGATTCAGCGACCTACTTGCCGTTGAGTGAAAACCACCACTGGGTGTTGATGGGCCGTGCGCGCGCGGGCTATGCGGACGGTATTGGCAGCAAGGATGTGCCGTTCTACGACAACTTCTATGCCGGTGGGTCCAGTACGGTACGTGGCTTCCAGTCGAATACCATTGGTCCGAAGGCCGCGTATTATAATTGTACCAGTGGACAAACCTCTTATTCTGATTGTGCCATCAGGAAGTCCGACGACGCCGTGGGCGGTAACGCCATGGCGGTGGCCAGTGCTGAGTTGATTCTGCCGACGCCGTTTGCCAGCGATAAGTATGCCAGCTCACTGCGTACCTCACTGTTTGTGGATGCCGGTACGGTATGGGATACCAACTGGAAGAACACGGATAAAACCTTGGCGGCGGGTGTGCCAGACTACAGCGAACCGGGCAATATTCGTGTATCAACCGGTCTTGCCGTGCAGTGGATGTCACCGCTTGGGCCATTGGTGTTCTCCTATGCCCAGCCGGTCAAGAAGATTGACGGAGACAAGTCCGAACAGTTCCAATTTAACATCGGTAAGACGTGGTAGTGTAACGACAGACACGTCGTCTCTAAGTGAAGTAGAGGGCTCTGGTAACGCGCCGTGTGCGCTGATCCAGAGCTTTGTGCACGTTAATGTGTGATAAAAAAGATCAGGTTGAGGAGTAATAACGTGAAAAAGTGGTTGTGTGCCGCAGGTCTCGGTTTAGCTCTGGCAGCGTCTGCCAGCGTCCAAGCGGCCGACAAGATTGCCGTTGTCAACGTTGCCAGTATTTTCCAGCAGTTGCCGCAGCGTGAAACTGTTGCCAAGCAGTTGGAAAACGAGTTTAAAGGCCGTGCTTCTGAATTGCAGAAAATGGAAAGCGATCTGCAAACCAAGATGCAAAAATTGCAGCGTGATGGTTCTACCATGAAAGCCAGCGATCGCAGCAAATCTGAAAACGATCTGATGGCACAGCGTGAGCAGTTCTCCAACAAGGCACAGGCGTTTGAACAAGACAATCGCCGTCGTCAGATGGAAGAACGTAACAAGATCCTGAGCCGTATTCAGGATGCCATCAAAAGCGTCGCCAGCAAAGATGGCTACGATATCGTGATTGATGCCAACGCAGTTGCCTATGTCGGTAACGCGAAAGACATCACGGCTGATGTGCTGAAACAGGTTAAATAACTCATGGTTTCAATTCGACTGGACGCCTTGGCAGCACAGTTGGATGCGCAATTACACGGTGATGGCGATATCGTCATCACCGGTGTTGCTTCTATGCATTCGGCACGCTCTGGACAAATCACCTTTCTTTCAGACAGCCGCTATCGTGAGCAACTGACCACAACACAGGCATCCGCCGTGGTTGTGACAGAAGCTGACCTGCCTTACTGCAAGGTAGCGGCGTTGGTGGTGAAAAACCCGTATCTGACGTATGCGCGTATGGCGCAATTGATGGATACCACGCCGCAACCTGCGCAAGATATCGCACCCAGTGCGGTGATTGCCGATGATGCCGTGCTGGGGCGTAATGTCGCCATCGGTGCGAATGCGGTTATCGAGTCAGGCGCAGAGTTAGGCGATGGTGTGGTGATTGGTGCCGGTTGTTTTGTCGGGAAACACACTAAGATTGGCGCGGGCTCTCGTCTGTGGGCCAATGTGACGGTCTATCATCGGGTTGAGTTAGGGGCACAATGCCTGATTCAATCTGGTGCGGTGATTGGTTCCGATGGTTTTGGTTATGCCAACGAGCGTGGCAATTGGGTCAAGATCCCGCAGTTAGGCACGGTACGCATTGGCGATCGCGTTGAGATTGGTGCTAACACCACCATTGACCGCGGTGCACTGGACGACACCATTATTGGTGACGGCGTTATCATTGATAACCAATGCCAGATTGCACACAACGTCGTGATTGGCGACAATACAGCAGTCGCTGGTGGCGTTATCATGGCAGGCAGCCTGAAAATTGGCCGCTACTGCATGATTGGCGGTGCCAGCGTGATCAATGGTCATATGGAAATTTGCGATAAGGTCACGGTTACCGGTATGGGGATGGTCATGAGACCTATCACCGAACCCGGCGTATACTCATCGGGAATTCCGTTACAGCCAAACAAAACGTGGCGTAAAACCGCAGCGCTGGTGATGAGTATTGATGATATGAGCAAACGGCTGAAAGCCGTTGAGCGTAAAGTCAACCAGGATTGATCCTCGTGTCAGCCTCGTCTAAACAGTGGCGGGCGGCGTGATGGATACGGGTTTATACGCGGTGGTTGTTGTGGATTGCCTGCTTCGGCTGGCGTAAAAATCCTTATTTGCGGCCTGCCAGATGATCCTCCTTTTGGGATCTCGCAGGCCGTGTTGTTGATGGCATCAGTTTTACGGACAGGAAGAGTATTTTGACTACTAACACTCATACTCTGCATATTGAAGAGATTTTAGAACTATTACCGCACCGCTTCCCCTTTTTGCTGGTGGATCGCGTATTGGATTTTGAAGAAGGAAAATTCCTGCGTGCGGTGAAAAACGTCTCTTTCAATGAACCCTTCTTTCAGGGACACTTCCCCGGGAAACCCATTTTCCCCGGCGTGCTGATTCTGGAAGCCATGGCTCAGGCCACGGGCATTCTGGCATTTAAAAGCGTGGGTAAGCTGGAACCGGGTGAACTTTACTACTTCGCGGCTGTGGACGAAGCGCGTTTCAAACGTCCTGTGCAGCCGGGTGATCAGATGATCCTTGAAGTTGAATTCATTAAAGAGCGTCGTGGTGTTGCTCGTTTCAAAGGCGTCGCCAAAGTGGATGGCGAAGTGGCTTGTGAAGCGTCAATGATGTGTGCTCGTCGTCGGGAGGCCTGATAACGTGATTGATCAAACCGCCTTTATTCATCCCAGCGCCATTGTTGAAGACGGTGCCATTATTGGCGCACGTGTACACATTGGCCCGTTCTGCTATGTCGGTTCTCACGTCGAGATCGGCGAAGGCACGGTTTTAAAATCCCATGTTGTGGTCAACGGGATCACTAAAATCGGTCGTGATAATGAGATCTACCAATTTTCCTCTATTGGTGAGGTAAATCAGGATCTGAAATACGCGGGTGAACCGACTCGCGTAGAGATCGGCGATCGTAACCGTATTCGTGAAAGTGTCACGATTCATCGTGGTACGGAACAAGGTGGTGGATTGACTAAAGTCGGCAGCGATAATCTGCTGATGATCAACACGCATATTGCCCATGACTGCGTCATTGGTAACCGCTGTATTTTGGCAAACAATGCCACGCTGGGTGGGCACGTCGAAGTTGATGATTTTGCTATCATCGGCGGCATGACAGCGGTGCACCAATTCTGTGTCATCGGTGCACACGTTATGGTCGGCGGCTGTTCCGGCGTGGCGCAAGATGTGCCGCCGTACGTCATTGCTCAGGGTAACCATGCGACGCCGTTCGGCCTCAATATTGAAGGGCTGAAACGTCGCGGGTTCGAAAAAGAGACCCAGCAGGCAATTCGTAACGCCTACAAGCTGCTGTATCGCAGTGGGCGAACGCTGGAAGAGGTGAAACCAGAAATCGAAGCGCTGGCGAAAGATCACCCGGCGGTTCAAGCATTTATCGATTTCTTTGCCCGTTCTACCCGCGGCATTATCCGGTAATTCATGTCAACGCGTCCCCTTGTGATTGGTATCGTCGCCGGAGAAACCTCCGGCGACATTCTTGGTGCGGGCCTGATCCGAGCGCTGAAAAGCCAGATGCCTGACGCTCGCTTTGTCGGCGTTGCCGGGCCACGCATGCAGGAAGCTGGGTGTGAAACCTGGTATGAGATGGAAGAGCTCGCGGTGATGGGGATTGTCGAGGTGCTTGGGCGTTTGCCGCGTCTGCTGTCGATTCGCCGTGACCTTACGCAGCGTTTCACCGAACTTGCCCCCGACGTTTTTGTTGGCATCGATGCACCCGATTTTAATATCACGCTCGAAGGCCGCCTCAAAGCGCGCGGTATCCGCACCATTCATTACGTCAGCCCTTCCGTATGGGCCTGGCGCCAGAAACGCGTTTTCAAAATTGGGCGTGCCACCGACTTGGTGTTGGCGTTTCTTCCCTTTGAAAAAGCGTTTTACGATAAATTCAACGTGCCTTGCCGCTTTATCGGCCACACCATGGCCGATGCTATGCCGTTGCAGCCGGACAAACTGGCAGCGCGCGCACAGTTAGGCATCGCGCCAGAGCGCCATTGTCTGGCGCTGCTGCCGGGCAGCCGCGGGGCTGAAGTGGAGATGCTGAGCGCCGATTTTTTACGCAGCGCACAGTTATTACGCCAACGCTACCCGGATTTAGCTGTGTTGGTGCCGTTAGTGAATGCCAAGCGGCGCGAACAGTTTGAACGTATCAAGCAAGAAACGGCCCCTGAGCTGGACGTGCATTTGTTGGATGGTCAGGCGCGTGAAGCGATGATCGCCAGCGATGCGGCACTGCTGGCGTCTGGTACCGCAGCGTTGGAATGCATGCTGGCAAAATGCCCGATGGTGGTAGGTTATCGCATGAAACCCTTTACGTTCTGGCTGGCAAAGCGCTTGGTAAAAACCCCCTGGGTGTCATTACCCAATTTGTTGGCAGGGCGCGAACTGGTAAAAGAGTTGCTGCAAGAGGAGTGCACGCCAGACAAGCTGGCGGCGGCGTTGCTTCCCTGGCTGGAAGGCGGGGAAAACGTGGAACAGCTGCAAGAGACCTTTTTGGCGCTGCACCAACAGATTCGTTGTGATGCGGATACGCAAGCAGCACAGGCTGTGCTGGAATTGGCCCGAGGTAAAGTGAACCATGTATGATGTTTTTGTCTATCCAGATGCGACGCGCATAGCTGGTGTAGATGAAGTGGGGCGCGGTCCGTTGGTGGGGGCGGTTGTCACCGCTGCGGTGATTCTCGATCCGCAGCGCCCCATCGTTGGATTGGCTGATTCAAAGCAGCTCAGTGAAAAACGCCGCCTGGCGCTTTATGATGAGATCAAAGACAAAGCGCTTTCATGGAGTTTGGGGCGCGCCGAGCCCGAAGAGATTGACCAACTGAATATCCTGCATGCCACGATGCTGGCGATGCAGCGCGCCGTTGCAGGGTTACACCTGGCACCCGATTATGTGCTGATAGACGGCAATCGCTGCCCGCAGTTGCCCATGCCTGCCTTGGCGGTGGTGAAGGGCGATAGCCGTGTTGCTGAGATCAGTGCCGCATCAATTATCGCCAAAGTGACGCGAGACCGGGAAATGGTCGAGTTAGATGCCCGTTTCCCTGAATATGGCTTTGCGCAGCACAAAGGTTACCCGACGGCTTATCACCTTGAAAAACTCGCTTTGTTAGGTGCTACTGAGTACCATCGGCGCAGTTTTGCCCCCGTAAAACGCGTATTGGGGTTGGCATAGCCCCTCAACCGTGCGCAATCAGGTAATATCGGTGCCCCGCAGATAATGCGGGGCTGTTTTCGACAACGTCTAGGATCTGGATATGGCCGAACCACGTTTTGTCCATCTGCGTGTGCACAGTGACTATTCCATGATCGATGGGTTGGCAAAAGTCGGGCCGCTGGTAAAAAAGGCGGCCTCGCTGGGCATGCCAGCCCTGGCGATCACGGATTTCACCAACCTGTGCGGGTTAGTGAAATTTTACGGCGGCGCACACGGTGCGGGCGTTAAACCCATTATCGGCGCCGATGTGCTGGTAAGCAGCGATGTGCTGGGCGATGAACTTGCGCAGCTTACCCTGCTCGCCATGGACAACGAAGGCTATCAAAACCTCACCCTGTTGATCTCCCGTGCTTATCAGCGCGGCTACGGTGCTGAAGGCCCCACCATCGAACGCGACTGGCTGATCGAATACGGTAAAGGCTTACTGCTGATTTCTGGTGCCCGGCAGGGCGACGTCGGCAAATTTATCCTGCGTGGCAATCAGGCGTTGGTCGAGCAAAGCCTGGCCTTTTATCAAGCGCACTTTCCGGGCCGCTATTATCTGGAACTGATTCGCACCGGTCGCCCGGATGAAGAAAGCTACCTTCACGCGGCGATTGAATTAGCCATGAAGCACCATCTGCCGGTGGTGGCGACCAATGATGTTCGATTCATCAACGCCGATGAGTTCGATGCCCATGAGATTCGCGTTGCTATCCACGATGGCTATACGCTCGATGACGCAAAGCGCCCGCGTAACTATAGCGCGCAGCAATATATGCGCAGCGAAGACGAGATGTGTGAGCTGTTTGCCGACATCCCGGAAGCGTTGGCTAACAGCGTCGAAATCGCCAAACGCTGCAATGTCACCATTCGTTTGGGGGAGTATTTCCTGCCCCAATTCCCGACCGGTGATATGTCCACCGAAGATTTTCTGGTTAAACGGGCTTGGGAAGGGCTGGAAGAGCGCCTTGCCTTCTTGTTTCCTGACGAAGAGGTGCGTAAGCAGCGTCGCCCGGAATACGACGAACGTCTGGAAATCGAACTCAACGTTATCAACCAGATGGGATTCCCTGGCTACTTCCTGATCGTGATGGAGTTTATCCAGTGGTCAAAAGACAATGATGTTCCGGTAGGGCCGGGGCGCGGTTCGGGCGCTGGCTCGCTGGTGGCCTACTCTCTGAAAATCACCGATCTCGATCCGCTTGAATTTGACCTGCTGTTCGAACGTTTCCTCAACCCGGAACGTGTGTCGATGCCTGACTTTGACGTCGACTTCTGTATGGAGAAGCGTGACCGGGTTATCGATCACGTCGCTGAGATGTACGGGCGCGATGCGGTATCGCAGATCATCACGTTTGGTACCATGGCGGCCAAGGCCGTTATCCGCGATGTGGGTCGCGTGCTCGGACACCCTTACGGGTTTGTCGACCGCATCTCCAAGCTGGTGCCGCCCGATCCGGGCATGACGCTGGAAAAAGCCTTTGTGGCTGAACCGCAGCTACAGGAAATTTACGACGCCGACGAAGAAGTCAAAGCGCTTATCGATATGGCGCGCAAGCTGGAAGGGGTGACGCGCAACGCGGGTAAACACGCCGGTGGGGTGGTAATATCGCCGACCAAAATTACCGATTTTGCACCGCTCTATTGCGATTCTGAAGGGAATCATCCGGTTACTCAGTTTGACAAGAACGATGTGGAATATGCCGGGCTGGTGAAGTTTGACTTCCTGGGCCTGCGCACGCTGACCATCATCGACTGGGCGCTGGAGATGATCAACGCGCGTCGAGCCAGGCAGGGGCTGGAGCCGATTGATATCGCGGCCATTCCGCTCGACGATAAAAAAAGTTTCGACATGCTGCAACGTTCGGAAACCACAGCGGTGTTCCAGCTTGAATCGCGCGGCATGAAAGACCTGATCAAACGTTTGAAGCCGGACTGCTTTGAAGACATGATCGCTCTGGTGGCGCTGTTCCGTCCGGGACCTTTGCAGTCAGGGATGGTGGATAACTTTATCGACCGTAAACACGGACGTGAAGAAATCTCCTATCCTGATATACAGTGGCAGCATGAATCGCTGAAGCCGGTGCTGGAGCCGACCTATGGTATCATCCTGTATCAGGAACAGGTGATGCAGATAGCCCAGGTGCTTTCCGGCTATACGCTGGGCGGCGCGGACATGCTGCGCCGTGCGATGGGTAAGAAAAAACCCGAAGAGATGGCTAAGCAGCGCTCCGTGTTTGAGGACGGCGCGAAAAAGATGGGCGTCGACGGCGAATTGTCGATGAAGATCTTTGACCTGGTGGAAAAATTTGCCGGGTATGGGTTTAACAAGTCACACTCAGCCGCTTATGCACTGGTGTCGTATCAAACGCTGTGGCTTAAGGCGCATTATCCTGCCGAATTCATGGCTGCGGTGATGACGGCGGACATGGATAACACCGATAAAGTGGTGGGGCTGGTGGATGAGTGCTGGCGTATGGGGTTAAAAATCCTACCGCCGGATATCAACAGCGGGCTGTACCATTTTCACGTCAATAATGACGGGGAAATTGTTTATGGTATCGGCGCGATCAAAGGCGTCGGTGAAGGACCGATAGAAGCGATCATCGACGCGCGAAATCAGGGTGGGTATTTCCGCGAGTTGTTCGATCTCTGTGCCCGTACTGATATCAAGAAACTGAATCGCCGCGTGCTGGAAAAGCTGATCATGTCCGGCGCGTTTGACCGGCTGGGACCGCATCGCGCGGCGTTGATGAATTCACTCAACGATGCGTTGAAGGCTGCCGATCAGCATGCCAAGGCTGAAGCTATCGGTCAGGCAGATATGTTTGGTGTTCTGGCGGAAGCGCCGGAGCAGGTAGAACAGTCCTACAGCACGGTGGCTCCTTGGCCGGAGCAGGTGGTGTTGGACGGTGAGCGGGAAACGTTAGGGCTTTATCTGACGGGCCATCCGATCACGCAGTATCTCAAGGAAATTGAACGCTATGCTGCTGGCTTGCGTTTGAAGGACATGCACCCGACGGATCGGGGCAAAGTAACAACGGCGGTCGGCCTGGTGCTGGCTGCCCGCGTAATGGTCACCAAGCGAGGTAATCGCATTGGCGTGTGTACACTGGACGATCGTTCTGGCCGTTTGGAAGTGATGCTGTTTACGG
The DNA here is from genome assembly GCF_025962695.1 of Candidatus Symbiopectobacterium sp. NZEC135. Taxonomy (NCBI): domain Bacteria; kingdom Pseudomonadati; phylum Pseudomonadota; class Gammaproteobacteria; order Enterobacterales; family Enterobacteriaceae; genus Symbiopectobacterium; species Candidatus Symbiopectobacterium sp. NZEC135. The sequence continues at coordinate 24,330 of NZ_JAGFPF010000054.1, forward strand.
AAGCGTTGGAAAAGTATCAGCATCTACTCGAAAAAGACCGAATTCTGATTGTCAGTGGACAGGTCAGCTTTGATGACTTTAGCGGGGGCCTTAAAATGATGGCCCGAGAGGTCATGGATATCAGTGAAGCGCGTGAAAAATATGCGCGCGGGCTTGCTATCTCGCTGACTGACAGGCAAATTGATGACCAGCTATTAAACCGTCTCCGCCAATCGTTGGAACCTCATCGATCGGGGACGATCCCGGTACACCTTTACTACCAGCGAGAGGATGCCTGCGCCCGGTTACGTTTTGGCGCGGCATGGCGTGTGACGCCAACCGATGTGTTGCTTAATGACTTGCGCACACTGCTGGGGAACACCCAGGTGGAACTGGAATTTGACTAAAATAGGAATACTATGAGTCTGAATTTTCTTGATTTTGAGCAGCCGATTGCAGAGTTGGAAGCGAAAATTGACTCGCTGACCTCAGTCAGCCGTCAAGATGAAAAATTGGATATTAATCTGGACGAAGAGATCCAGCGACTGCGGGAAAAAAGCGTTGAACTGACGCGCAAGATTTTTGCCGATCTGGGGGCCTGGCAGATTGCGCAATTGGCACGTCATCCGCAGCGTCCTTACACGCTGGACTATGTCAGCCATATTTTCACCGACTTTGATGAGTTGGCGGGCGATCGCGCCTATGCTGATGACAAAGCGATTGTGGGCGGCATTGCGCGTTTGGACGGGCGTCCGGTGATGATCATTGGTCATCAGAAAGGGCGCGAAACCAAAGAGAAAATTCGCCGCAACTTCGGTATGCCTGCGCCTGAAGGATACCGTAAAGCGCTGCGCCTGATGGAGATGGCAGAGCGTTTTAACCTGCCGATCATCACCTTTATCGACACGCCGGGCGCGTACCCGGGCGTTGGTGCTGAAGAGCGCGGCCAGTCGGAAGCCATTGCGCGTAACCTGCGTGAGATGTCCGGCCTGAGCGTACCGATTATCTGTACGGTGATCGGCGAAGGGGGATCCGGTGGTGCTTTGGCGATTGGTGTGGGCGACAAAGTCAACATGCTGCAATACAGCACCTATTCTGTGATTTCACCGGAAGGCTGCGCCTCTATCCTGTGGAAAAGCGCTGATAAAGCGCCGCTGGCGGCGGAAGCGATGGGGATCATTGCCCCGCGTCTTAAAGAACTGAATCTGATTGATGCCATCATTCCTGAACCGCTCGGTTCCGCGCACCGTGATGTGGAAACCATGGCGGCGTCGCTGAAAGCACAACTGCTGTCAGACTTACGTGAGCTGGATGAATTGGATAAAGACGCGCTGCTCGATCGCCGTTATCAGCGTCTGATGAACTACGGTTACTGCTGATTCCTGACGTATTACGCTGAATAAAGTCCGCTTTCCGCAAGGAGGCGGACTTTTTGCTATTATGCGGCTATTCCCCTCATCACCTTGTCACAACAAGGAGTACGCATGCTGGCGTTAACGGCCATTCATCATATTGCCATTATTGCCTCTGACTACCGGCGCAGTAAGGCATTTTATTGCGATGTTCTTGGGTTTGAGCTGTTGGCGGAAACCTATCGGGCAGAGCGCGATTCATGGAAAGGCGATCTGGCGTTAAAGGGGTACTACGTTATCGAACTGTTCTCATTTCCCTCTCCACCGCCGCGACCTACTCAGCCTGAATCCTGTGGCCTGCGTCATCTTGCTTTTGCAGTCGCCGACATTGACGAAGCGTGTGATGCACTGCAACGCGCAGGCGTTGCCTGTGAACCGGTGCGGGTGGATGAATTTACCCAGCGTCGTTTTACCTTCTTACGCGATCCGGATGGACTACCGTTGGAGCTTTATGAGCAGTGAGCGTACCGACGTGACTGCACTACTGGAAAACGTAGCGGTGCAGCTCTCTGGCTGTCAGCGTGTGCTGGTGGCTTATAGTGGCGGGCTGGATTCCAGCGTGTTGTTGCATATGCTGTATCAATTGATGCAGCAGCGCTCGGACATTGTTGTGCGTGCCGCCTATGTGCACCATGGGTTAAGTACTCACGCGGAGCGTTGGGCGCAGCACTGCATGCACATCTGCCAGCAATGGCACATTCCCTGTGCAGTGCTGCCTGTCACGGTAGATGCGCGTGAGCGCGGTGTTGAAGCGGCAGCGCGTGAAGCGCGTTATCAGGCATTACGTCAACATCTGTTACCTGAAGAAGTGCTGCTTACCGCACAGCATCTCGACGATCAGAGCGAAACGTTCCTGTTAGCGCTCAAGCGCGGCAGCGGACCTGCCGGGCTTTCAGCAATGGGGGCTACGGGGCAGTTGGGAGCGAATCGCTTGCTGCGCCCCTTGCTGGGCGTCTCGCGAGCGCAACTTGAAGATTATGCACGTCATTATCGACTTACCTGGGTGGAAGACGAGAGCAATGGCGACGCGCGTTACGATCGCAACTTTCTCCGATTGCAGGTATTACCGCAACTAAAACAGCGCTGGCCGTCATTTCCAGAAGCCGTGGCGCGCAGCGCGCGACTGTGCGCCGAGCAGGAACAGCTGTTGGATGAATTGTTGGCAGCCTCGCTTGAGTCGGCCTGTGATGTGGAAGGTGCATTGGCGATTGATGCCTTGCTTCCCCTGAGTGAACCGCACCGTTTTGCGCTGTTGCGGCGTTGGCTGAGAGTGCACGAGGTGGCGATGCCTTCACGCGAACAACTGCTGCATCTGTGGCAGGATGTGGCACTCAGCCGCCAGGATGCAGAACCGTTGTTACAATTGGGCACCGTACAGATCCGACGCTTTCGTCAGCGTTTATACTGTATTGCTGCATGCGTAAACATCGTCGGCCTGGTGTTACCCTGGCAACCCGAGCAGGGGGCACTCACGCTGCCACACCGGTTAGGTTCTCTTTCCTTGGGCGAACAAGGTATGCGTATCCGACGCCCACATCCCGATGAGCAAGTGAGCGTACGTTTTGGCCTGAAAGGGAAACTGCATATTGTTGGGCGCAGTGGCGGACGATCTGCGAAAAAACTGTGGCAGGAATATGCCATTCCCCCCTGGAAGCGTGAACACGTTCCTATTCTGTATTACAACGAACACCCTATCGCTGCCATTGGCGTCTTTGTGATGCGAGAAGGGGAAACGACAGCCGATAACACCGCATGGCAGATAGTGTGGCGGATGGCATAGCGCCGATACAGAATCTATCAGCGCTACTTCGGCTGCTGACTGGCCCATTCAAGGGCAGAACGCTAAATGGTAAGCCTGTTTAGAGGGGAGCGGTAGCTATTTGGGGTTGCAGGTTAAGCTGTTGCCTCAATGTTTCTATTTCTGCTCGCAACGGCTGTACTATTGCTGCTAACTGTTGTTTGATTTCCTGCTGAATACTTTCTTGTTGTTCTGATTTATCAAAGGGTAACTCGTTGCACCCACTCTGGGATTCCGCTTTTCTTGCGGCCAAACTTGTTATACCGATGAATTTAATCTCATTCAGATAATCGTATAATTTTGCAAAAGCGTCAGTGAATTCAATGGATTCTGTTTTCTTCGACTTTTGATAGCACTTATTTATTGCATCACGAATGTTCAGTGACCCATCGGTACAGGAAACCAATAACCCCAATCCGCGCAGCGCGTTCAATAATAGCGGTGCTGAAATAACCAGTGCTGGAATGGCTATAGGCAGAAAAAATGCAGTAGCAGCCAACGCCATACCGACGATTGAAAGGGCTATTCCAACCACAAACCGTCTGGAAAAAAAGCATTTTTGAGAGGCATCATCATGGATGATTCTGTCGCTCTTCCTGATATCTGATAAGGTATTGAAGAACAAATCTGCAATTTCTTCAATTTCTTTTATTTTCTCTTTCAATGCAGGGGTGATGTGATCTGAAGCCGATTCGTCATGGTGCAGCGCTAATATTTGTCCCACAGTATCAAGATCGATTTCACGTAGTTTTTGCTGGCACATTAAGATTTTTTGATAGGTGATAGGGTCATAAGCAAAATGTCGGGAATAATTTGTTTCGATTAATGCAATCTGTAATGCCGAGAACCTCTCCCATTTCTCTTTGGTAAATTCATTACTGGTATTACGGATATGCTGTAATTTTTGAGGCCATACTGTGCCGGGGTTTGGCGGCAAAGCTGTCCGTGTGATGACCGAATCTTGACTTTGGTTTAATGGCTGATAGGTGTTTATTGGATTGAATAGGTTAGCCTGACTTAATCCAGCGATACACATAGAACCCCCTCGAACAAATAGACTGATTTATTTCATGTATAGATTCATATGAGAGCGGTTTTTTGTCACTAGGGTATTTACTGGGCGGCGTATTTTTTCATGTGAGCAGCAGCAAATATTGATTATTTTTATTTTGAAAGCAAAACGGACAACCTGGGTTGTCCGTTGACTACATGTTGTACTGCGTGTTGGTTATGTTACCAATCAGGATTCACTCACCACCACTTTGCCGATACCCGGATTACTGAAGCTCACGATATGATCCAGACGCAGCTCGCGCAGTGTGCCATTTTCTTCCACCATCAGATATTCCACTTGCTTACGCGACACAATATCTTTGGCTTTGCCGGTGAGGGTTTCGCCGTTGCGCAACTCTAGCGTCAGCGTCAGATGTTGCTGGCACGTAGCCTCAAGGCTATCGTAATCATCACAATTGATGGGTTGATATTCGTTACTCATTGACAT
>NZ_JAGFPF010000551.1:0-1231 GCF_025962695.1 Candidatus Symbiopectobacterium sp. NZEC135
GCAGCCGCAGGCGATAGCTACGCCAAATTTTATTAGGCATTTTCAGCAACAGTTGCTGGCGGACGAAGAGATAACCCTGTGGCGACAGGGAGAAGATGGCGCAATAAAAGCGCTGTCCCCCCGTGCACCGTGGCACCCCGCCAGCGGTGGCCCAACGCCACAGCAGCAGGCATTGCTGACCCGGCTACAGGCTGCGGCACCGGGCGTCTATGTGATTACCGCCGCGCGCGGGCGCGGTAAATCGACGCTGGCGGGGATGCTGGCCGCGCAGTGTAGCGGTGTCTGTTGGGTGACTGCGCCTTCCCGCGACACGGCGGCCCAGTTGCTACAATCCAGTGATGCAGCATTGCCCTTTTGGTCTCCGGATGCCTTGCTGGCGCTTTGCCAATCGTCATCTGTGCCGCCGCCCGACTGGCTGTTGATTGATGAGGCGGCGGCGATCCCGACGTCAGTGTTGCAGGCGCTGGTAAGCCATTTTCCTCGGGTGTTAATGCTCACTACGGTGCAAGGGTATGAAGGGACCGGGCGTGGTTTTCTGCTGAAATTTTGCGCCTCGCTGCCGCAGTGCGAGATGCTGACGTTGGATCAACCGCTGCGCTGGGCCGCGAACGATCCGCTGGAGCGTTTTCTGGATCAGGCTCTGCTTTTTCGAGACGCGTTTACCGCTGCCGATATCCTGAATCCGGAGACAGCGAGATTACCCACTGTTATCACCAAACCTCTGGCGGCGGCGTGGTTGAGCGAACCGGCCGGTTTGCATTCGTATTATGCCTTATTGTGCAGCGCGCATTACCGCACCTCGCCGCTGGATTTGCGACGGTTGTTGGATGCGCCCGGCATGCATCTTTACGGTGCCCAGCGGGGCGACGCACTGTGCGGCGTGGCCTGGTGGGTTGATGAAGGTGGCCTGTCGTCAGCGTTAGCGCATGAGGTGTGGGCGGGCCGCCGTCGCCCGCGCGGCAATCTGGTGGCACAATCATTGGCGGCACACGGTGATGAGTGGCAAGCTCCCTGTTTACGCTCGCGGCGTATCAGCCGTATCGCGGTTGTCGCGCAACAGCGGCGCAGCCGCATTGGTCATGCACTGATTGCCGCACAACGGGACATCGCGAGCGATGACGGCATTGATTTTTTGTCGGTCAGCTTCGGCTATCAGCCCGAACTGTGGGCATACTGGCAAGGGTGCGGGTTTCGGCTGGTGCGCATTGGCAGCCACCGCGAGGCGAGCAGT
>NZ_JAGFPF010000550.1:0-1231 GCF_025962695.1 Candidatus Symbiopectobacterium sp. NZEC135
CAAGGCTGGCTGGCGGTGATTATGCATTTTCGCGGCTGTAGCGGCCGCCCCAACCGTCTGAACCGTATCTACCATTCCGGTGAAACGGATGATGGCAGCTATCTGCTGCGCTGGATGCGGGATACGCTAGGCGAGGTGCCGACCGCTGCCATCGGCATTTCTCTGGGCGGCAATATGCTGGCTTGCCTGCTGGCTAAACGGGAAGAAGCCCGGCTGTTATCCGCTGCGGCGATTGTCTCCGCGCCGTTTCACCTCGATGCCTGTAGCCGCAGGATCGAGCACGGGTTTTCCCGTATTTATCAGCGCTATCTGGTAGGACAGCTGAAACAGAATGCCCGGCGTAAGCTGGCGCGCTATCCGGGTTCGTTACCGATTGTCCCGGCGCAGTTGCAACGCATCACGGGGTTGCGCGAGTTCGATGATGCGATCACCGCCCGTATCCATGGTTTTCAGGATGCTGCCGACTACTATCATCAGTGCAGTGCATTGGCGTTACTGCCCACCATTCGCACCCCGACGCTGATTATCCATGCACAAGACGATCCGTTCATGACCCCCGAGGTGATCCCGGATATCACCCGTCTGCCGGCAACCATCGAATACCAACTGACGGCGCACGGCGGGCACGTCGGGTTTGTCGGCGGAACATTATTGAAACCGGAAATGTGGCTGGAACAACGCATTCCAGCCTGGTTCACGCGCTTTCTATCGGCGGACACCGCGGAGGCAACAGCATGATGATTCCCTGGCAGCAGCTTGATAGCGATACGCTGCAAAATATTATTGAATCCTTTGTGTTGCGCGAAGGCACGGATTACGGCGAGCAGGAGCGCTCACTGGAGGAAAAAGTCCGGGATATACGCCGCCAGCTTGCCTCGGGCGAGGTGGTGCTGGTGTGGTCAGAGCTGCATGAAACGCTGAATATCATGCCGCGCACCCAGCTAAACGAAAATACGCCGTAACGTGAAAAATCACCGTTTCCTGACGCGCGGGGGGTCGTCTTGCGTCACTGGGTCTGCTATACAGTGAGATCCGTGTTACTCAAACGCCTAATCCGACGGAGTGCAACCGCATGTCGCAACAACACCCGATCATTGCCGTTACCGGCTCCAGTGGTGCAGGCACCACCACGACCAGCCTCGCGTTCAGGAAGATCTTCCAGCAGTTGCAGATAAAAGCCGCTTCGCTGGAAGGCGATAGCTTTCACCGTTATACCCGGCCAGAGATGGAC
>NZ_JAGFPF010000552.1:0-1229 GCF_025962695.1 Candidatus Symbiopectobacterium sp. NZEC135
GCCTTCTGCTATTTTGTCGGCGTTAAAAAAACGCACCTTCCGGGCATAAGCGTCTAAGGTTTGGGGGACCAGCCAAAAATTACGTTGTCCGCGCTCATTTGCTATGTTGAATTTTTCATCATCCAGCCAGTGTTGCGCTTCGAGAGGATGAAGAATAATTTCAGCGTGGTTAAAAACCGGCTGTTTCTCAGAATCCAGTAGGCCTCCAATATGATCCGGATGGCAGTGCGTCAATAAAACGGTATCGACGTCGTCAGGGCTGACACCCGCTGCGGCAAGGTTTGCGTTGAGTTGTCCCGCCATGTTGTTCAGCGGGCCTGTGCCAGCGTCAACCAAAATGATCCGACCCAGACCGCGGATAAGGTAACAATTTATATGGATATCACCGGGCTCACTGATTCCGGCACGGCATTGAATAACGTCCGCATCAGCTTTTTCAATGCCTGACAACAAATCCAGACTCGCTGACATATTACCGTCACTCAGCGCAGTTATCTGAAAATCGCCAATCTGACGGAACGAAAGGGGATGGCTCATCACTACCTCGGGATCAGTTGCGGGCGAACAGGTGTTCTGCTAGGGAGCCAAAACAGCGAATACGGGTCATCAGACCAGAGGCCTGTTGAGTGGCAAAATCCAGTTCACGCATAAAGTTCTCCATCACTTCATGGGTTCGCAATGTGGTCAGACGATAAAAGAGCTCGGCATAAACCGGTTGCCCGCATCCCGGCTTTACATCGACAAAAATGATATGAACGTTTTTGGGGTCTGCACCCAGGATGTCACAGCAGAGGGCGCTGCATTTATGGGTAAAATCACCAAGGTTTTTAAACTTGTCAGAGTGATTTTCAGAAATATAAAAAGTCAGATTAGGCATGATGTTATGGCTTCCCTTTTTCAGCACTCTGCAACTGCGGTGTCAGAGGCCCGTAGAGAGACACACCAGACATATCTGTAAACAGCGAGGCCTTCTCAACAGGCAAGACATATGCAACGCGATAGTCAGGGGATTTATCCAGCCCCACCGCATGCATTTCCAGACCCCGATATCCCAGTTCTGTTTCTAAAAAGTCTATTGGCTTTACGCTCAATAGCAGAATTTCATCGGAAGAGATGGCTGGAGCAAGGCCTTCACCTTCATAGAGGTTACGATACCAGTCAGTAATGCAGTCCTGCCAACGAGAGAAATTACCGCCTCCTTTTAAACGGTAATCCTCACTGCTGAGAAT
>NZ_JAGFPF010000553.1:0-1221 GCF_025962695.1 Candidatus Symbiopectobacterium sp. NZEC135
CGGTTTCCGCTGCTGTATACGGCCTGGGCCACCCCCACCATATCGAGGTTTTGCAGCTCATTGGTGCCATCAGTAAAGGCCAGCGCACTTACCGCCCCCCAGCCATCGTGGGTTGCCGTAACATTGACGGAAAAACGTTCAGACGTTCCGGTCAGCCAGTCACTCCCTGTGCCACCGTCCGTTTCGCCAAAAACGTTATAATTGTGCGATGAGACAGTAAACCACTGCAGCGTCGAGTCTCTGTCCAGACGCCGCGTAGCAATTTCCCGCCCCATGCCGTCAAACTGGGTTTTTACCTGATTACCCGAGGCATCGGTTTCCATCGTTTCCGGGCCATTCGCACCCAGGGTATATGACCAGGTGGTGATATTTTCATACGGCGTGCCCGGTGCCAGCGTTCTCCGCAGCGAACGCCCCAGCCGATCGTAGGCGTATTGCACCGTCACATTCTGTGGGCTGGTATCACGTAACAGCAGGCCGGAATATACGGATTGTTCACGGCTTGATAGCAATTGCAAACCGTCATACCCGGTAAACGTGATGGTTTGGTGCATCACCCCCTGCGTAATCACGGTCGTAAAGGACTGACTGTTGGTAAATGCCGAGGAGGCCTCACCATTTTCATATTGGGTATCGGTGATCCGCGTTATCCGGCCATATTCTGCATTACCGAGAGTCTGATTGTAGGTGTATACACGGCGACTCAGGAGAACATCGTCGGCATAGTCTGACTCCTGATCCTGCACCACGTGTCCGGCCGCCCCCAGGGTTTTATAGGTGTAATGGGTGCGCCTGACGGGAGCCACATACGCGGTATTGCGTGGAATAACGGTCTGGTCCTGCATAAAGCGGACAAACCCATTGGGCTCCATGGCAAACCAGGTCATTACAGTTTCCGTTCCGTCGGGTGCCACTTCCCGCGTGGGATTACCGCTTGGATCAAACGTGGTCACCGTCGTTTGTACCCGGCGCGTACCATTGATATCCGTCCAGGTTTCCTTTTTTTCACGGGGAAGCTGGAATTGCGGCGGCTGACCATCAATAAAAACGCCTTGCTCTGCATAATAGGCAAAATCCGTGCGGTAGAGGTCGCCTTGCCGCATCGTCTCTTCACTCACCTGAAGGTGATAGTTGTTGTAGGTGCGGATGACAGTAATGCTCTCATTGCCGTAAGACACCGTTTGGGTTGAACCATAGGTATAATCCGTTAGCGTGGTATAG
>NZ_JAGFPF010000554.1:0-1220 GCF_025962695.1 Candidatus Symbiopectobacterium sp. NZEC135
AATGCACAGCATTGCCGCCGCAATAGCGGAATATTCCATGATGACCTCCTTACGGTGAGGTGAATTTCAGGATGTGAGGGGGAAGATTTAATGCGAGAAATAAATTCGGGTGTCGCTGCATGTCAGTCTGCCAGAGACAGGCTGATATTCAATAACGTCTTTAGCGCCATATCGCCGTAGCCAGTTTTTTGCAGTAAAGAATTCTGCGCCTGATGGTGTAGCAACAACAATACGCGCAGAGTGGGCGACCGCGTAAAATATGGAGGGCGTCCAGCGAGTCTCATTAAAATTCCGTGCGTGAATGGTTAATAACCATGTATCTTTTACCACCGGAGAAGGAATAATAACCGGGTTGTCTCGCCATTGCGGTAAACCGGTATTGACTGACTTACCCGGTTTATCCCATTCAACAGGAACCGGTGGCGGGGGGGAAGAACAGCCTGAAAGCACCAGCGAAAATAACAGCATATGGATAACTTTTATCATGCTTTCATCTCCTCAAAAAAGGCGCTGCGGTGCAGTGGCCGGAAATAAATATCATTCATCCGACGCACATTACCGTCCAGGTCGATACTCACGATAACGTCCAGACTGTCCAGTACCTTGCGTAACATAAAGGTGTAAGGGAGTCGGGCGCATTGCGGGGTTTCATAACAGCGGGTAATAAAGCCGTCTACCGCTTCCATTGCCGAACCGGCATGGATAGAGGTCATACTGCCTTCATGGCCGGAACCGGTTATCTTGAGAAAATCCCAGGCCTCACCGCCGCGCACTTCGGTTAATAGTATGCGGTCGGGATTCATGCGGTAATTCCAGCGTAGCAGGCTGGCGGGCGTCACAATTGACCCTTTTTCATCTGCCGATTCCGACGGATAAAAAAGGTGGACGTAGTTTTTATGAATAAATAAGGTGATTTCTGGATTATCTTCAATGGTCGTAATACGAAGATGGCGCGGAATAAAACCAATAAGCATCTTCATATAGGTGGTTTTTCCGGTACTGGTTTCCCCGGCCACTGCGATGGTTTTGCCGTACTCCATGCACTTTTCCATAAAGCGTGGAATATCTTTTGCGTTATACAGGGCCAGTAATTCCTGATCGTGCGTCTGTATTTTTTCCGTGCCCGTCACTCTGTTATAAAACCCGGCGGCGATATAGTCCTGATGCGGGATTTGCACCTGTGAGGGTTTACGCAGGGTGATGGACACCGTGTTACGCTC
>NZ_JAGFPF010000556.1:0-1219 GCF_025962695.1 Candidatus Symbiopectobacterium sp. NZEC135
ATATCGTTGGTTATGGCTCTGCTGCTCTCTTTGTTTACAGTGCCCACCACTTCGCAGGCTGACGGGTTTGGCATTAATGCCTCTCGCCTTATTTACCCGCAAGGTGCTGACAGTATCAGCGTTTCCGTCCGCAATACGACGGTATCGCAACCTTATCTGGTTCAAGCCCGCGTCAGTCGCGCGCAGGCCAACTACCAGCCCGCGCCGTTCCTTGTCAGACCGCCGCTATTTCGTCTTGAACCCGGAGCCGTTAATCAATTACGCATCTCAGCCCAAAATATTAATGCGCCGACCGATCGCGAATCTCTGTTTTATTTTCACGCCAGTGCCGTACCAGCGTCCACTCCCCCCGCCGATCAAAATAGCGCAAGCAAAGTGCATGGCGCGACCCAATTTGGCGTGGGGTCCATTATTAAGCTGTTTTATCGCCCGAGCGGATTGCCCTCTACATCCCGAGAGGCACAGCAAAATATTAAATTTTCTCGTGTGGATGGCGGCATAAAAGCGGAAAACGCCTCAGCGTATTTTATCAGCTTTGCCAGCCTTCAGGTTGGTGGACAACATATCCGCCTGGACACCCCAGAAAAACTCACGATGGCACCGTTCTCGAATCAAATATTTAAAACCAGTGCCACCCGAGGTGATGTCCGTTGGCAAACCATCAATGACGAGGGGGCCGTCAATGCATTTACCCAAACGTTGCCTTAATGCATTTATCATTGGCGGCGTGATCAGCACGCTAAGTATTTTCTCTGCGTCGGTACAGGCTATTACGATCAACTTCTCGGCCACGCTGATTGAAAGCACCTGCGCATTCAGTCTGGATAAATCCACGCTGGATCTCGGGACACTGCAACAAGCGCAATTAGTCCCCTCCTCACTGCTGGCCGCACAGCCTTTCGTTCTGAGCGTACGAGATTGTAATGCCGTGGGTAACAGTCAGCTTCCCGTGGTAAATGTTACCGGACCAGGAGTCCTTCAGGACACTAAATGGCTGTTCCGCGCCGCGTCATCCACGGCCACCAATGTGGGGGTGATGCTGGTCCATACCAACGCACCGCCCTCCTTCTCGGATATCGAGGTCAAAAACAACGATGATATTCCATTGGCCGATCGTGGAGATGCGCCCGTCGACCAAGACCTCACCTTTTATGCCGGGTTAACCTGTGGCATTGCAAGTTGTGCCAGCGTAACCCCTGGCACATTAACGGCGCCAATT
>NZ_JAGFPF010000555.1:0-1219 GCF_025962695.1 Candidatus Symbiopectobacterium sp. NZEC135
CTGTTCTGGATCACAAAACCAGTTTGCTTTATAAGTACGGACAGCTTCTTTATTCCACTCGCTGGTGAAAACACATTGTCCCCCTATAGCCTCAAACCCTTTTCTGATACCACCAATTCCGGCAAACAAGTCAATGAATCGAAAATCATAGCATGGATGGTTTTTCGGTGGTTTTGGTAGCATGTTTCTAAGGACTTCAACCTCAGCTTCAACCAGAGGTTTTTGGAAGGTTTTCCCACTGAGCCATCGACTAAGCGTCTCTCTTGTCCAGTCGCTGCAACCTGTTTCTCGTAATATTTTAGCTATAGACTTTTGGTCATAAGATTCAAGAAGTTGGTAAACTAACTTTTTATCTTCCTCAAGCTTTTGTTGTTGTGTAGCCTTCGATTTTTCATTCACGTCTTGAGCGTATGAGATAAACTCTTTCATCTTAGTGTCCAGCAGTGTCAAATTAGTGACACCATATCACGTATTTTACCCAGAAGAAATAAATTGTATGTATATACAGTGTTTTCAATTGACTATATACAGCAATGCTCTGTTTAATAAGTGTTCTTTCACTCGAAAAATCTTTTCATTGTTTTGCTGATTAGCACTTTTATACCACAAAATATCGTTTTCCAGCCTTTCATGTGTCCCCGATTAGCTGCAGATACCTTTGACAGCATGTTCGGCTTCAATACACCCTAAAATAGCAAAGAGCTGGTGTTCGGTGAATCGTGTTTTGTGTATAGCGATCTCCGCTGAAGGCATACCGTATGCCGGAGCTTGGTTAAAGTTAACAGCGTTTAAATTTCAACTGACTCATCCCTGTAGACTACCTAGCCCTTTAGTTTGAATACAAAAGAAGGGATTAGTATTAAGGGGGCGATCTGGTAGCATAGCTTTCACCATTCCAACACAGCGATAACACGCTGTTGAGGGCTATTTTTTCGTCGAGCGAAAATTAAGAACTAATTCGGCAAGCTCATCTTCGACGGTATAAAAGTAGCTGGCAGGAATATCAAGCACTGTTGCCAAACGACAGGCAAGATCAAAATCAGGGGTATGTACTCCTCGCTCATATTGATTCATCCGTGCGCTTGCCGTGGATTCATCAATGCCAGCAAGAACGCCAAGCCGCTGTTGCGACAAGCCTGCTCTCAATCTGGCTTCTTTTAAACGCTGTGGCAGCATGACAATCCCGTCCAACCCAATGTGGAATCCTTAGTGTTGTCGT
>NZ_JAGFPF010000558.1:0-1219 GCF_025962695.1 Candidatus Symbiopectobacterium sp. NZEC135
ATCAATAAATGGAGGTGATTGGATATGTATTCTTTAGTAAGCTACGTTCAGGGGAAGTCTATCGCGAGTTATGTGTATTTTACTGAGACTGTGCGTCGCTTTGGAAAAGACAAGCGGGGTGTGACTGCTGTTGAATATGCTATTGTAGCGGCGGGCGTTGCTGCGGTGGTTACGGTTATTTTCGGCGATGAAGGTCCGGTTAAAGGAATGTTGACTGCTGTCTTTGAAAAAATCAAAACCACGGTCGAGTCGTCTATACCTGGAAAATAGAGTTGAGGCTAATAATTACCCTCTGAAAGGTATTAGCGATAGGTGAATATGAAATTAGGTACTTTATATATGCATGTATATATAGGGTGCCTATTTCAACCGTATTTATTGTATTAATGCGCATGCGGTAGCTATATGTTAAAAGTAAGAGTGCGCTTTATAATTTGTGTTATACCTTATAATTATTTTATAACATTAGCGAGAGCGGATTAGCGTTGAAATGAAAAAGAGCGCACTGATTATTTATATATTAATGATCCTGACTGGTGGTATAGGTATTTTATTCTATATAAAATCCGCACATACGCCAGCATCAGGAGCGAGTGAAATGCAGGCGCATTCTTTAACAGAAACCATTATCGTGGCCGTCGCCCAGCGCGATCTGGCTGCCAACAGTATTCTGAAGAAAGATGATTTTCAATTGAAAAATATATCTGTATCACCTGAAAGCACAGAGATGCAGTTCAATATAATGGAAAATGACCTGACGCATTGGGCACTTAAAAGTGCGGTAGCCAAAGACAGTTATCTTCAGCCAACCGCGTTGGTTGAACCCGGAAGCGATGATTATATTGCCATGTTTATCACACCAGGGAATGTGCGTTATCCTTTTGAGTTAGATGCTTCTGATAATTATCTGCTAAACAATGTAAAGTCAGGTGCCAGTGTGGATATCTATCTCGCATATGGACTCCGCCAAGACGATAACGGAAGTGAGGACATCATCTCTCCCGCAAAATCTATTCGTGATACACGACTTAAACCCCTTATGGTCAACAGGCGTGTATTGGCAATCCGTCGGGTAAACCGGGATGAAAAAGAGAAGGCTCAAGAAAGCAGAAGTCAACTGCTGGTGGAACTGAGAGATGCAGAGCTCAAGCTGCTGAAAGGATTAGAAGGAAACGCCAGGATACTGCTATTTCCCTCAATCAGAGGCCCTATTGACTTG
>NZ_JAGFPF010000557.1:0-1219 GCF_025962695.1 Candidatus Symbiopectobacterium sp. NZEC135
GCGTCCAGCAATTTGAGCTGGTCCGACGACAAACTTTCAATGAGGACCTGAGCAGCATTGCTGGTCTCGTAGAGAAATACGATCATGTCACGTATTTCAAAGCCCGCATCCTCAATACGCGCTGCCATCCGGTGTTGAGTACGGGATCCCGCGAAAGACAGCAAATGACCACCGGGTTTAAGTACGCGCAGACACGCTTCCCAGATGGCTTGTGAAGGGACATCATAGTCCCACGTTTTCCCCATGAATTTAATACCATATGGCGGGTCGGTCACTATGCTGTCCACAGAGTTGTCCGGCATATTGCGCAGAACCTCCAGGCAGTCGCCATGGTTCAAAATGTCATGCATGGCGTTCCCTCCCGACATCGTCACCAACTGATGAAGAGGGGCCCCCCTGTTTATCACTGACACTATTTTCCAGTTCATCAAGGGTGCGGAACAGGAACATCTCGCGTTGCTTCGCATCAAACGAAACAGGAACACTGTTTCTCATCACCGTTCTGATACTGACAAACAGCCTGACCAGCGATTCTTTAGTTTTATTATCCGGCATCACATACATGGCATAGTGCCAGCGACCGGCGTCGCTGGCTGCCAGATGACTGCCAATAATGCTGATGTAACGTGCGCAGGTTTTCATTGACCGCTCTGTTTCCACTGCGACGATGGCACCGCTGCTTAAGGTAATAATGCCGTCCGGTCGGTGCCGGATACCTGGGTACCGCGCCATAAACTCTCCCCGGTCGCCATTAAGCCAGCCTGTGCCGCCTTTTTCCTCCAGGGCGATCCTGACCCGCTGGTTTAACAGGCGATGTTCCAGCGTCGAGTTTTTGAGTTTGCCCGGCTCAAAATAGGCAGGGAAAACCTTGTCATTAGCACTAACCACCATTGCCAGTCCCTGCATGGTGATCCCCCACAATGATTTTTTCCCGGTCAATACTGGATACTCATGTTTATTTAGGAGACCCATTGAAACCGCTTTATTCAGCAGGTTATACATCGCATGGTTATGTTTACCTTTATAACCGACAACTCTTTTTAAGGTCCGGAAATCAGAGAATGTTTCTTCCTTGAGGAAATACAGCAATGCCCGCATTCTCCGATTCGCGGCTTCATTTCTTTCAGCAACATTATGAACAAGCATTGATAGCCTCATAGGTTAATGGAGGGTTTGTGAATTGGGCTTTCTTTTTCGCTATGCAGGTTTCTTTTATGTT
>NZ_JAGFPF010000559.1:0-1217 GCF_025962695.1 Candidatus Symbiopectobacterium sp. NZEC135
TAATAATGGCGCGTTATTTCGCCCAACAAAAAAATAGCGTGCCCCACGGCCGCTATTTGCATAAAGCATCCCTCCCCCTATGGCGTAAATACGGCATTACAGAAATTCGCATCCCACAGGAAATTGTTTAATTAAGGAGCGTTATGCGCATTATAAAAACCATGAAGATCGGCACCCTATTAGTCGCGGGCTTTAGCGGCGTCATTATTATCGGTCTGTTGGTCGCCATTTTAGGCCGGTCACAACTGGTATCCCTGGGAAATAATATGGAGACGCTCTCCAGCGACTCACTGGCCAATCTGCTGCTGATTCAGGATGTGAAAAGCAGCTTTGACAGTGTCGCTCGTACTGTGCGCAACATCGCCCTACAGCCGGACCGGCAAAAAAGGTTGGAGGAAAAACAGCTTGTTGATGAGCGGATCGCCCACAACACCGCCGTTTTAGCTACGTTGGATAAAAACCTGTCGACGCCTGCGGCTCGACAATCGATGGAACAGCTTAACCAAGCGCGCCCGGCCTACATACAGGCGGTTAACGAGGCACTGGCCTTGGGTCTCTCCGACGATCCCGCTGAACATGCACGCGCCGGGGACACCATTCTCAATCGCATGGTGCCTACGCAAAAGCCGGTATTTACCGCGCTGGACAGCATGGTGGAGGTGCAGAAAACGCAGGCGTTGGCAACGACCCAGAGCGCTATCGCGCAGGCCGACCGCGGCGGAAATCTGATCCTGACGCTGGCTATCGTGGCGGCGCTGGTGGGAGCATTGGTCTCCTTTCTGGTCACCCGCACGCTACGCCAACAACTGGGCGGTGAGCTTGCCTATGCGACCCACATTGCACAGCAGGTTGCCCAAGGCAATCTGGCAGTGGAGATTACGCTGCGTGCCAACGATGACCGCAGTATGCTGGCCTCGATGAACGAGATGCGCAATAGCCTGAGCGACATGGTGGATCAGGTGCGTCAAAGCAGTGAGCCCCTCGCAACAGGCCCCAGCCAGATTGCCGCAGGCAGTGCCGATCTCAGCCAACGCACGGAAGAGCAGGCCGCCAGCTTGCAACAAACCGCCGCCGCCATGGAACAGATTAGTCAAACGGTACGCCAAAACGGCGAGACCGTTCGCAACGCCACGCAATTAGCCAATCAGGCCAGCACTACGGCCGCTCAGGGCGGTGAAGCCGTCAACCATATTGTGTCTACCATGAAGGATATCGCC
>NZ_JAGFPF010000055.1:0-27947 GCF_025962695.1 Candidatus Symbiopectobacterium sp. NZEC135
GTGGTGGGTGATGACGGGATCGAACCGCCGACCCCCTCCTTGTAAGGGAGGTGCTCTCCCAGCTGAGCTAATCACCCTCGCTGTGTGGAGTCGCATTATAGGGATAGTTGAAAGTGAGTCAACGCTTTTTAAATGCAAAATGCGTGTTCGTTGTAAAATTAGGCAACACGTCGTTTTTCTGGGCATTCGTGGTCAATAATTCGGCGTATTGTTAACCCTATTCCATGCGCAATGCGGTTACAGCGTTGAGGAATCAGGGCAGAGTGATAGAATATCGCCAACTTTTGGCTGGAACCGTTGCTGGTGTCTGCCAGTCGCCCTTAAGTAACAAGGCTTATTATCCCAATGAAAATCAAAACTCGTTTCGCGCCAAGCCCCACTGGCTATTTGCATGTCGGCGGCGCTCGTACTGCGCTTTACTCCTGGCTGTTTGCCCGTCACCATCAGGGTGAGTTTGTTTTACGTATCGAAGACACTGACCTGGAGCGTTCAACGCAGGATGCTATCGATGCCATTATGGATGGTATGAACTGGCTGAACCTGGATTGGGATGAAGGTCCGTACTATCAGACCAAGCGTTTTGACCGCTACAATGCCGTGATTGATGAAATGCTAGTGCAGGGTACCGCTTACAAGTGCTATTGCAGCCGTGAGCGTCTGGAAGCGCTGCGTGAAGATCAAATGGCGAAGGGTGAAAAACCACGCTATGACGGCTGTTGCCGCGATTCTCATGCGCATCATGCTGATAATGAACCTCACGTGGTACGTTTTCGTAACCCGCAAGACGGTTCTGTGATTTTCAACGACCGTATTCGTGGCCCGATCGAATTCAGCAATCAGGAACTGGACGATCTGATCATTCGCCGTACCGATGGTTCGCCGACTTACAACTTCTGTGTCGTCATCGACGACTGGGATATGGAAATCACGCATGTTATTCGCGGTGAAGACCATATCAACAACACTCCGCGTCAAATCAATATCCTGAAAGCATTGGGGGCGCCGGTGCCGGAATACGCCCACGTGTCGATGATCCTGGGCGATGATGGCAAAAAACTGTCCAAACGCCACGGTGCCGTAGGCGTGATGCAGTATCGCGATGATGGTTATCTGCCAGAGGCGCTGCTCAACTATCTGGTCCGGTTGGGCTGGTCACATGGCGATCAGGAAATTTTCTCTATCGCAGAGATGACGCAGTTGTTTACGCTGGACGCCGTAAGCAAATCGGCCAGTGCCTTCAATACTGAGAAGTTGCAGTGGCTTAACCACCACTATATCAATCATTTGCCGGCTGACTATGTGGCAACGCATCTGTCCTGGCACATCGAGCAGGCGGGGATCGACACTCGCACTGGGCCGCAACTGTGCGAACTGGTGACGCTGCTGGGTGAGCGCTGCAAGACGCTGAAAGAGATTGCGGCGTCCTGTCGTTATTTCTATGAAGATTTTGCCGAGTTCGATGCTGATGCTGCCAAGAAACACCTGCGACCGGTCGCTCGCCAGCCGCTGGAACTGGTGCGTGAGAAACTCGCTGCCATCAGTGACTGGACGGCGGAAAACATTCATCACGCCATTCAGGGGACGGCGGACGAACTGCAACAGGGTATGGGTAAAGTCGGTATGCCGCTGCGTGTGGCGGTAACTGGCGCAGGTCAATCACCGGGCGTTGATGTCACGGTACACGCGGTGGGTCAGCAACGTGCATTGGCCCGCATCGATAAAGCACTGGCCTTTATCACCGAGCGTGAAGCGCAGCAATAATCGCGTAACCCAGCGATCAATGAACGCCCCGTGTGGCCCTCCTTTTAGGAGCACGCTGCGCGGGGCGTTTTTATTCACGCCTTCTGTTCAATTCTCAAATTACTGTGGCTGGATAGCCACTTCTACCGCCTTTGCCATTGCATCGGGGATCACACTGCCGTGGTGTTTACCTTCGAACAGGATAAAGCTGGTCGCAGGGTTTTCGGTGTGCAATTGCGCCGCCAGATCGCGCGCTTTGGTCACCATGGTGCGCTGCGCCTGACGCTTGGCGCGTTTCGGATCGACCGGTTGGTTGGGATCGGCCTTGGGGGGCTTCTCTTCATATTCGCCTACGCTTATCGTGATTGACGTGGGCTGCGCGGTGAGCAGCGGTGAACGTTTGGGGATGACCACGCCGTCGCCCCACCAGATAGACGGGCTGGCAGCCAGATAGCGCTGGAAGGATTCCCCATGATTAAACAGGGTAAACAGCACGAATAACCCACCAAAGGAGTGACCGGCGAGTGTCTGTTGCTGTGGATTAACCGGGACTCGCGCTTCTACCCACGGTTTCACGCTGTGTTGGATAAACTGATAAAACGGCTCGGCTTCCCCGCCCGCACCAAAATCCGGATCGATTGTTGGAGTCGGAGGCGTGTAGTCGCGAGTGCGGGCAGGAATGTCATAGCCTTGATCAATACGATAGCCGATACCAACAATCACGGGCGCAGGCCCCTGCGCGGGGGTGTAACTGTTGACCGCCAGTGGGAACTGGGCGTTGGCATCCAGCACGTAGAGTACCGGACGTTTTTCCTGTGCGGTGATATCACGTGGTGTTGCGATGAAGATACGGTATGGAAGCTGGCGCGTGCTCTCCATATCGTGTTGCTCAATGCTGAAGTAGCGCTTTGCATTGTCGGAGAGCGTGGCGACAGGGGGCTGTGCCCGCGCGGGTAAAAGGCTGGATGCGATCAGAGTAATAAGCACAACGGGCAAATAGCGCATAACGACCTGTTAAGGTTCTGATGGATGAGTAAAAGATGATAATAAAACCCGTTATCATTACCAGTGTTTTTTTCTGTCTTTATGCGCTGCATGGTGCCAGAAGCGTTGATAAAATCGGCGCGCTGGCGGCTTTTTCAGCGGTTGACGGCAGAAAGAGATTTAGCCGTTGACACACCTGAGCGGGTTGCATATTATTCGGGCCGTTCACACAGACAATCCGTGTTACTGTCTGATGCGATGGGGCTATAGCTCAGCTGGGAGAGCGCTTGCATGGCATGCAAGAGGTCAGCGGTTCGATCCCGCTTAGCTCCACCATTCCAACATTGTTGGGATGGTTGTAGTAAATCGATGTAGTAAACATATCCAGCATTGTGGGGCTATAGCTCAGCTGGGAGAGCGCTTGCATGGCATGCAAGAGGTCAGCGGTTCGATCCCGCTTAGCTCCACCACTGTGGGGCTATAGCTCAGCTGGGAGAGCGCTTGCATGGCATGCAAGAGGTCAGCGGTTCGATCCCGCTTAGCTCCACCACTCCTTCTTATTCCTGTCTTTATTTCCTTATCGGTGTTTCCCAAGACATTTTTTACAGCATATTTAATTCTGGTATTGCGTTCAGTTCGCAAGCAATTTGCCTTGCTGTCGCGCGGCTTGCGAACTGATGGCATTAACGATCTGCTGAATTCGGTAACTGTGGCATCCAATCAATCGGTGACTGACCCTGTTGTATCAGTAATTGATTCGTCTGGGAAAAGTGACGACAACCCAGAAAGCCACGGTGTGCTGAGAGCGGTGACGGGTGCGGGGATTTCAGCACATGATGGCGCTGTGTATCGATAATGTTGCCTTTTCTCTGCGCGTGTGCTCCCCACAACAGAAACACGATGCCATCACGCTTTTCATTTAACGTGCTAATCACGCGATCGGTAAAGGTTTCCCAGCCGAGGTTGGCGTGGGAATGGGCCTGACCTGCCTCTACCGTTAACACGGTATTTAACAACAACACCCCTTGCTCCGCCCAGCTTTGCAGGCAACCATGCTGAGGGATCGTAAAGCCCGGAATATCGTTCGCCAGCTCTTTATACATGTTCATTAATGACGGCGGTGCAGGAATGCCAGGACGGACGGAGAATGACAGGCCGTGCGCTTGATTTGGCCCATGGTAGGGATCTTGTCCCAGGATCACCACCTTGACCTGATTGAATTCCGTGTAACGAAAGGCGTTAAACACATCTTTCTGCGGGGGATAAATCACCTTTCCTTCGGCGCGGGCATTGCCGACAAAGGCCAACGTTTGCACAAAATAAGGCTGCTCTTTTTCCTGTGCCAAAACGTCATGCCACGTTAGTTCGGTTGTCATCCTGTCCTCGATGCGGGTGTTGTTAAAGAGGGCTGTAGCTTACCGATCTCTGCTCTCAAGGTAAAACACTGTGGCGTAAAAGTTGAAAGTTGCGAAGGATGGATTATAAAAAAGTTGAAAATTTACAAAAAAAATTGCATCGCGTCTTTTGGCTAAAATTGATGTAAAACAATTAATTGCTGCTGCGTGTGCTTTTCACACCCTGAATTAATTGATTTATATCAAAGATTGGTGGCTAAGGTACTGGTATATAACTACACAAGGTAAGTGAATTTCATTTTGTGGTTAAAACCTCGTGTTGGTGAGTACTGCAACCCTTCCCAGGTTCAGACACGATTCTGCTGTTTTACGGAGGCAATAATGGTTACTGGCATTCAAATTACTAAAGCTAACAATAACGCTCTGGTTAACTCTTTCTGGCTGCTTGATGAAGAAAAATCAGAAGCACGCTGCGTTTGTGCAAAAGCAGATTACAGCGAAGATCAAATCGTTCCGGTGAGCGATCTGGGGCAGTTTGAATATCGTGAAGTTCCGTTGGAAATTAAACCGGAAGTGCGCGTGGAAGGCGGTCAACACCTGAACGTGAACGTTCTGCGCCGTGAAACGCTGGAAGATGCTGTAAAACACCCGGAAAAATACCCGCAGTTGACCATCCGTGTTTCTGGTTATGCAGTGCGTTTCAACTCACTGACCCCGGAACAGCAACGTGATGTGATTACACGTACTTTCACTGAAAGTCTGTAATCGAGCGACCGCGGCAATAAAAAAGGAGCGAAAGCTCCTTTTTTTGTGTCTGGTTTTTGTTCCCGGCGATAACGCCGGGAGAGCGTATCGAAACCGGATTACTCTGCGCCTGAAGGCGTATCGTCCGTTTTCTGTGTCGGTTGGCGGCGCTTCCCGACGTTCTTGCTGTCGCGGTGGCGTACTTTCACCTTGGTTTTTTCTTTCTCTTTATTCTTTTTCTTCTCTTCTGCACGCTTGGCTAGCACTTTTTTCGACGGCTTGCCGTTGGTTTTTTCGCTTGGCGCTTTGGTTTTTGGACGCAGCTCATCAATGACGCGCGCTTTCAGCGGCTCATTTAAGTAGCGGCTGATCTTGCCAAGCAGTAAGTGGTCGTGCGCTTCCACCAGTGAGATGGCACACCCTTTTTTACCTGCGCGACCGGTACGCCCAATACGGTGCAAATAGATATCGGCCGTGAGCGGCAAATCAAAGTTGAAGACGTGGCTGACATCGTTAATGTCCAACCCGCGTGCGGCAACGTCTGTGGCAATCAACACATTGACCAGCCCCTCGCTCAGACGCGTGATGGCCTGATTGCGTTTGGCTTGCACCATTTCGCCTTCCAGATAGCAACTGTTGATACCTGCTTCGCGGAGCCAGGCAGCAAGTTCATGCACGCGCTCGCGCTTACGCACAAACACAATGGCGCGGGTGGTTTCTGGTTGTTTCAGCAAATGTGCCAGCAGCGCGGTTTTGTGTTCAGTATCATCGGCGCGGTAAAACCATTGCAGAATCTTTTTACGCTCACGCCGTGAAGGGTCGGCTTCTATCTCTACCGGTTCTTTTAACAGCCGCTCTGCGAAATCTTTGACGGCATTGCCTTCCAACGTGGCGGAAAACAGTAAGGTTTGTGTGCGCCAGCGGGTTTCACCAGCAATATGTTCGATATCCTGAGCAAACCCCATGTCGAGCATACGATCTGCTTCGTCCAGAATCAGCGTTTCCACCGCGCGGCAGTCAAAGTTTTCTTCTTTGATGTATTGCAGCAGACGCCCCGTTGTCGCCACCACAATATCCTGATTCTCGCTGAAGACTTCAGCGTGGTTCATATAGGCCACACCGCCAGTGATGGTTGCCACGTCCAGATGGGTGTGCGCCGCCAACGCTTTGGCCTGCTCGGCCACTTGCATCGCCAGCTCGCGCGTGGGCGTTACGATCAGAATACGCGGCGGGCCTGATTTTTTACGTGGAAAGTCAATCAGATGCTGCAACACCGGCAGCAGATAGGCTGCTGTTTTTCCTGTTCCTGTTGGTGCGGAACCAAGAACATCTCTCCCGTCCATGGCGGGTGGGATTGCCGCGAGTTGAATGGCGGTGGGGCGCTCGTAGCCCATATCGCGCAAGGCATCTAGCAGGCTTTCATCAAGATCAAGATCGGAAAATTGGGTTGCAGTCATGGTCTACCTCTGTTTGGGGCGCTGATTATAGACGCATTACGCCTGTACTTCATCATCTCTTTACACCCCGCTGTGTCATGTCGGTGGGGGTGCTTTCCCTGTTGCAGGGATTCCCTTATGCTACGGCGGTTTTCCGGAGGAGCAGCACATCATGCATCAGCACGCAGCGCGATCACAAACATTGCGGCGCAACGGGTTCACGTTTAAACAATTTTTTGTCGCGCACGATCGTTGTGCGATGAAAGTAGGGACGGATGCTATTTTGCTCGGTGCCTGGGCTCCGGTGCCGCAAACCGGTCGTGTGCTGGATATTGGCTGTGGTTCCGGCATTATCACCCTGATGTTGGCACAGCGTAGCCCAGACGCGGTGACGTTCGATGCGGTTGAGGTAGAGCCTGAAGCCAGTGCGCAGGCTCAAGAGAATCGGCAGGCTTCACCGTGGGCATCACGGATTACCGTGGTAAACCGTGATATTGAGACGTTTACGGCACAAACGGCATCACGCTATGCGTTGATTGTCAGTAATCCTCCTTATTTTGCACCGGGCAGCGCCTGTCGGACCGAGGCGCGCAGCACGGCCCGTTATACGGAGAGTTTGTCTCATGAAACCTTGCTCCACTGTGCCGCCGGGCTTCTGGAGCCGGAAGGGCGCTTCTGTGTAGTGCTACCAAACACGGTTGCCAGTGATTTTTGCATCACAGCATGTCAACAAGGGTGGTCGATACGTCAGCGACTGGTCATACGTGAGAGGACCGAGGGCCAACCGCATCGGGAACTGTTGACCCTGGCAAAGCAAGCGGGCCCCTGCGAGAGGCGAACGCTGATTGTTCGCGCAGAAGATGGCAGCTACTCTTATGATTTTCGCGCATTGACCAAAGATTTCTATTTATTTATGTAGGATATTCCTTGTCGTTAACGATGGCTCGGGCACTCTCAGAGGCTAACGGTGTTATTGAACGCTTTTTCGCGTATGATCCCCTGACTGCCCCAGCTAAAGAACAGAAAGCTGCGCGACGTGTACGGATGTAAACGCCGACGCGCGAAGATACACGGGGCAGGCTGAGCACATAAAGGAGAAGGATAAAATGTTATCGGGAACTTTTGTTGACCGGTGGTGTCCGACTTACAGCTTGCTCTGATTATTCAATAACGATATGGCTGGCAGTACTATTTTACGTGTGGAGAACGGTTTGAGGAGACATTACCTCGGATGAGCGAGCAGCTAGCGGATCGCATTCTGGTTGAACGTGTCCAGAAAGGCGACCAGAAATCTTTTAATTTGCTGGTGGTGCGCTACCAGCACAAAGTAGCGAACCTGGTGTCACGGTACGTTCCGCCTGGGGATGTGCCTGATGTGGTGCAGGAGTCGTTTATCAAAGCCTATCGTGCGTTGGAGTCTTTTCGCGGCGATAGTGCTTTCTATACCTGGCTGTATCGCATTGCGGTTAATACGGCCAAGAATTATCTGGTTGCTCAGGGGCGGCGACCACCGTCGAGCGACGTTGATGCCAATGACGCTGAAAATTATGAAACTGCCAGCGCATTAAAAGAAATATCGAACCCTGAGAACTTAATGTTGTCAGAGGAATTGAGAAGTATCGTTTTTCGAACCATTGAAGCGTTGCCAGAAGATTTACGGATGGCGATTACGCTACGCGAACTTGATGGCCTGAGTTATGAAGAGATAGCCGCCATTATGGATTGCCCGGTCGGCACTGTTCGTTCTCGCATATTCCGTGCGCGAGAAGCGATCGATAACAAAGTACAACCGCTAATTCAACGTTAACCCGGTTTTCGCGTTAACCATGATGGATTTGACAAGGTAAGGGTATGGGTATGCAGAAAGAGAAACTTTCCGCTTTAATGGACGGCGAGGCAGCGGATACCGAACTGCTTAACACATTGGGGCGGGATGCTGAACTGCAAAAAAGTTGGCAAAGCTACCATTTGATTCGCGACACGCTTCGTGGTGACGTGGCACAGAGTGTCATTGACATTGACATTGCCGCGCGCGTTGCGCAGGCGATTGCCGAAGAGCCGGTGCGCATTGCGCCTCAGGCTATTCCCGAAGCACAACCTCATCCTGATACCTGGTCGCGTTTGTCGTTCTGGGACAAAGTGCGTCCTTGGGCAAGCCAGTTGACTCAAGTCGGTGTAGCCGCCTGTGTCTCACTGGCCGTGATCGTTGGCGTGCAAATGCAACGCTCCCCTGATCAAGCACCGGAAGCGCAAAACGACATGCCTGCTTTCAGTACGCTTCCCGCCATGGGCACAGCCTCTCCGGTCAGCCTGGGCGTACCGTCTGAAAACGTGGTGTCGCACGGTGGTCAACGTCAGGTTGAAGCACAACGCAACCGCATTAATGTCATGTTGCAGGACTATGAATTGCAGCGCCGCCTCCATTCGGAGCCGTTGCAAGGTCAGCAAGATGAAGAACAGCAGGCCGCTATTCAGGTGCCTGGCACTCAATCTTTAGGAACGCAATCTCGTTAATGAAGCGTGTTGGGTTTGCTTTTTGCATTCTGCTCGGTTGCTTACCCTATTCAACAACCGTCCTGGCGCAGCCTGCGTCAGGTGCGGTGTTGCAGCCTCAGCCCTCGTCCTCGCTGCAACAGATGGGCAATGCTATTCGGGCATTGAATTATGAAATACATTTCATCAATATCTCACGGCAGGGCATCGAATCTCTGCGCTATCGGCATGCCCGTATAGATAACCGTCCATTGGCGCAGTTGCTGTTTATGGACGGACCTCGCAGGGAAATCCTACAGCGAGACCGGGACATCAGTTATTTTGATACCGATCTTGAACCCTTCTCGCTTTCTGGCGATCACATCATCGATTCGTTCCCCAGCCTGGTTTATGCCGATCATCAATCGCTGTCCGCGTTCTATGATTTCATTCCGGCGGCAGGAAGAGTGCGTATTGCCGATCGCCTGTGTGAAGGCATGCGTATTATTTCCCGGGATGGGACTCGTTATAGCTACAGTGTATGGTTTGATGTGGCGACCAAACTGCCGTTGCGTATTGATTTGCAGGATCGCAACGGGGAACGGATGGAGCAATTTCTGGTGACATCGCTGGTGGTCAGTGATGATATCCGTGAGACGTTACGCCCATTATTAAACGAAGGCTTACCGCCATTGCTGACGACACCGTCGGTTGAAACGGTTGACCTGACCTGGATTCCTGAATGGCTGCCGCAGGGCATGAAAGAGATCTCTCGTACCCGCAGAACGTTGCCTGGAATCAGCATCCCGGTTGAATCGCGCCTGTTCAGTGATGGTTTATTCAGCTTTTCTGTTAATATCACGTCATCGTCAGAATCCCGTGCTGAGCAATATGTGACGACGGGACGGCGAAGCGTACACACAGAAATTCGCGATGGGTATGAAATAACCGTAGTGGGCGAATTACCCCCGACCACGGCTAAACGCATTGCTGACAACGTCATTTTTCAATCGCAATAAATTTGCAAGATGTAGGGCACAGGTATGATCAAAGAGTGGGCGACCGTGGTTTCCTGGCACAATGGCATGGCCGAGCTGCACTGTGAGCAGCGTTCCGGGTGCAGCGGTTGTCAGTCGCGTAAAACCTGTGGCACCGGGCTTTTGAGTGAATTGGGGCGGTCCGCCGAGCAGGCGCTGTACGTTCCGTGCGAGCAGCCTTTGCTGCCTGGTCAACGCGTTGAATTGGGCATTTCCGAAAGTAGTCTGCTGCGCTCTGCCATGCTGGTCTATCTGGTGCCGCTGTTGGGCCTGTTCACAGGGGCCGGATTGTTGCAGTCGCTGTTCGCCAACGATCTGGCGGCGGTGCTGGGCGCGCTGCTGGGGGCCGCGCTGGCGTTTATTCTGGTACGCGGCTGGTCGCTTAAATTAGGCGAGAAACGTCACTACCGGCCGGTTATTTTGCAGATAGCCCTGCCGGGGCAACCGCTGCACATCGAATCCTGAACCGCATTTAACCGGGCGAGCCATTGTGCCTCCCGGTCGTTTCTCACCGCAATATTCTCTGCCCAACGCGCGCTTTCATGTCCTCAAACGTCTTCTTTTTATCGGTTGTCCGCCATGATGGAATAAAAGCGCCATAATCAAAGGGAATAGGGGTTGATGACTAGGTTTTCCGGCGTCTGACATGTAGAATGCATCGGTTCTGGTGAAAGGGGAAGGCATTGCCGCCATTTTCATCGCATGCGCATGCCAGACGGCAAGAATTTCAGAAATACCAAGGTAGAAAAACTTTCATAATGAAGCATATACGAAATTTCTCCATTATTGCCCATATCGACCACGGTAAGTCGACGCTTTCTGACCGCATTATTCAACTTTGCGGCGGTTTATCTGACCGTGAAATGGCGGCGCAGGTGCTGGACTCCATGGATCTGGAACGTGAACGCGGTATCACTATCAAAGCGCAAAGTGTAACGCTGGATTACCATGCCAAAGATGGTGAAACCTACCAACTGAATTTTATCGATACACCGGGGCACGTTGACTTCTCCTATGAAGTTTCACGTTCTCTGGCGGCGTGCGAAGGTGCGCTGCTGGTGGTGGATGCAGGACAAGGCGTAGAGGCGCAAACGCTCGCCAACTGCTATACCGCGATGGAAATGGATCTGCAAGTGGTCCCGGTGCTCAACAAGATTGACCTGCCGGCCGCTGATCCCGAGCGTGTAGCCGAAGAGATTGAAGATATCGTTGGCATTGATGCCACCGATGCCGTGCGCTGCTCGGCGAAAACCGGCGTTGGCGTTCCTGATGTGCTTGAGCGTCTGGTGAAAGAGATTCCGCCGCCAGAGGGCGATCCTAATGCGCCGCTTCAGGCGTTGATCATCGACTCCTGGTTCGACAACTACCTTGGTGTAGTCTCTCTGATCCGCATCAAAAATGGCTCGTTGCGCAAGGGCGACAAAGTGAAGGTCATCAGTACCGGTCAGGTGTACAACGCCGATCGTCTGGGGATTTTCACGCCGAAGCAGATCGATCGTGATGTGCTGAACTGCGGTGAAGTGGGTTGGCTGGTGTGCGCCATTAAGGACATTCTTGGCGCTCCGGTGGGGGATACCCTGACATTGGCGCGTCAACCTGCCGACAAAGCGCTACCGGGCTTCAAAAAGGTTAAACCACAGGTTTATGCAGGTTTATTCCCGGTCAGTTCTGATGATTATGAGAACTTCCGTGACGCGTTGGGCAAACTGAGCCTCAATGACGCCTCGTTGTTCTACGAACCGGAAACCTCAACCGCGTTGGGCTTCGGTTTTCGCTGCGGCTTCCTGGGCCTCCTGCACATGGAGATCATTCAGGAACGTCTGGAGCGTGAATACGATCTGGATCTGATCACTACAGCCCCGACCGTAATTTATGAAGTGAAGACCACGCGTCAGGAAATTGTCTACGTTGACAGTCCTTCCAAGCTGCCACCGCTCAACAACATTGAAGAGCTGCGTGAACCTATCGCGGAATGCCATATGCTGTTGCCTCAGGAGTATCTGGGTAACGTGATCACCTTGTGTATTGAGAAGCGTGGTGTGCAGACCAACATGGTTTACCACGGTAATCAGGTGTCGTTGACCTATGAAATCCCGATGGCGGAAGTGGTGCTCGATTTCTTCGATCGACTGAAATCGACTTCGCGCGGTTATGCCTCACTGGATTACAGCTTCAAACGCTTCCAGGTCTCTGACATGGTGCGGGTTGACGTGATGATTAACGCCGAACGTGTTGATGCGTTGGCGCTGATCACTCACCGCGATAATTCGCAGTATCGCGGTCGTGAGCTGGTGGAAAAAATGAAAGAGCTGATACCGCGTCAGCAGTTTGATATTGCCATTCAGGCGGCCATCGGTAACCACATTATCGCACGTTCGACGGTGAAGCAGCTGCGTAAAAACGTATTGGCGAAATGTTATGGCGGCGACGTGAGCCGTAAGAAAAAGCTGTTGCAGAAACAGAAAGACGGTAAGAAGCGCATGAAACAGGTCGGTAACGTTGAATTGCCGCAAGAAGCCTTCTTGGCCATTCTGCACGTTGGCAAAGAGAGCAAATAAACCCTAAGGAGTTGGCATGGCCAATATGTTTGCCTTGGTTTTAGCGCTGGCGACGCTTGTCACCGGCATTGTCTGGTGTTTTGAACGCTTTAAATGGGCACCGGCACGCAAGGCGAGAGCGGAGGCGGCACTGAGTGAGCAGCAGGATGGCGGCTCGGGCGTGGTGACGATCAAACAGCCCGGTTGGATTGAAACCTGCGCATCGGTCTTTCCGGTATTGGCGCTGGTATTTTTTGTTCGCTCCTTTGTTTACGAGCCGTTCCAGATACCGTCGGGCTCGATGATGCCGACGTTGCTGATTGGCGATTTTATTCTGGTGGAGAAATTCGCCTACGGCATCAAGGACCCCATCACGCAGACGACGTTGATCCCGACAGGGCATCCGCGACGCGGTGATGTGGCGGTGTTCAAATACCCTGAAAACCCGCGTCTGGATTATATCAAACGTGTGATTGGCCTGCCGGGCGACAGGGTATCTTACGATCCGCTCAGCAAGCAGGTTACGGTGCGCCCCGCGTGTGAAGGCGCGGCATGTGACAGCGCCGTCGCGGTGACCTACAGCAACCTTGAAGCCAGTGATTTCGTCCAAACCTTCGGTCGTCCAGGGTCGGAATCGAGCAGCGGTTTCTACGCGCTGCCTCTGGGTGAGGAAAAACCGGGCGGTGTGCGGATGGGCGTTCGTCAGGAGACGCTGGGTGATGTCTCGCACCGTATTCTGGTGGTGCCAGGTAGCCAGGATCAACTGGGGATGTACTATCAGCAGTCGCGCCAGCCGCTCGCCACGTGGGTGGTGCCAAACGGGCACTATTTCATGATGGGTGATAACCGTGATAACAGCGCCGATAGCCGTTTCTGGGGCTTTGTGCCGGAGCAGAATCTGGTCGGTCGTGCAACGGCAATCTGGATGAGCTTCGAGAAACAAGAAGGTGAATGGCCAACAGGCGTACGTCTGAGCCGAATTGGTCGAATTCATTAATCACCGTGATAAACCCGCAGCATTATTTTCGGGTACGTTGTAGAATTGTTGTATCTCGTACGGCATTCCCGTTGCAGGCAGCTTCTTGCAACGGTGAATGCGGCGAGAATAAACGAAAAACGCAGGCTCCGTTCGGAGCCAATGCAAACGAAACAGCTTTGTTCCCCTATCGCCTGTAAGCGCGATGCGGACAGCGCTGTTCCGTATGCTGCGGTAAATAGGTATTGTTGATCTATTGGTAACACATGAACCCCATCTTAATAAATCGGTTACAAAGAAAGCTGGGCTATACTTTCCAGCAGTACGACCTGTTATTGCAGGCGTTAACGCACCGCAGTGCCAACAGCAAACACAATGAGCGCCTGGAGTTTCTTGGTGACTCCATTCTGAGCTTTGTGATTGCCAATGCACTTTATCATCGCTTTCCTCGCGTCGATGAAGGGGATATGAGCCGTATGCGCGCTACGCTGGTGCGCGGCAATACGCTGGCGGAAATTGCGCGTGAATTCGAATTAGGTGAATGCCTGCGCCTTGGCCCCGGCGAATTGAAAAGCGGTGGTTTCCGCCGTGAGTCTATTTTGGCTGACACGGTCGAAGCGCTGATTGGCGGTATTTTTCTGGACAGCGATATCCAGAATATCGAAAGGCTGATTCTGAATTGGTATCAGACCCGATTGGATGAAATCAGTCCAGGGGATAAGCAGAAAGATCCCAAAACCCGGTTGCAGGAGTTCCTGCAAGGGCGTCATCTGCCATTGCCTACCTATCTGGTGGTGCAGGTGCGCGGTGAGGCACACGATCAGGAATTCACCATACATTGTATGATCAGCGGTTTTAACGAACCGGTGATTGGCACGGGCTCCAGCCGGCGTAAGGCAGAGCAGGCGGCAGCGGAACAAGCGTTAAAAATACTGGAGATTGAATGAGCGAAGAACAAACCTACTGCGGTTTCGTCGCGATTGTTGGGCGACCCAACGTGGGCAAATCCACGTTGCTGAACGAACTGCTGGGGCAAAAAGTCTCCATTACTTCGCGTAAGCCGCAAACCACGCGCCACCGCATTATGGGGATCCACACCGAGGGCCCTTATCAGGCCATTTATGTGGATACACCGGGGCTGCACATTGAAGAAAAACGGGCGATCAACCGTCTGATGAACCGTGCTGCCAGCAGCTCTATCGGCGACGTTGAGTTGATCATCTTTGTGGTGGAAGGGACTCACTGGACCGATGACGACGAAATGGTCGTGGGCAAGCTGCGCGATCAAAAACGTCCGGTATTGTTGGCAATCAACAAGATTGACAATGTGACGGACAAAACCAAGCTGCTGCCGCATATCCAGTTTTTAAGTGAAAAAATGAACTTCCTCGACGTGGTTCCCCTTTCTGCGGAAAAGGGCACGAACGTTGATACCATCGCCGGCATTGTGCGCAAACACTTGCCAGCTGCCGAGCATCACTTCCCGGAAGATTACATCACCGATCGCTCTCAGCGCTTCATGGCGTCAGAGATTATTCGTGAAAAGCTGATGCGTTTTCTTGGCGAAGAGCTGCCGTATTCGGTGACCGTGGAGATCGAGCGTTTCGCGACGAACGAACGTGGTGGCTACGATATCAACGGACTGATTCTGGTCGAGCGTGAAGGCCAGAAGAAAATGGTGATCGGTAACAAAGGAACCAAAATCAAAACCATTGGCATTGAAGCGCGCCAGGATATGGAAGCCATGTTCGAAGCCAAGGTACACCTGGAACTGTGGGTGAAGGTGAAATCCGGCTGGGCGGATGACGAACGCGCATTGCGCAGCCTAGGCTACATCGACGACTTATAAGGTTAACGCCGATGGAAGGCTGGCAGCGCGCGTTTGTCTTGCATGGGCGACCTTACAGTGAAACCAGCCTGCTGCTGGATCTTTTCACTGAAGACGAAGGGCGTGTGCGCGTGTTAGCTAAAGGCGCGCGTGCACGCCGCTCTCCGCTAAAAGGATGTTTGCAACCGTTCACGCCATTGCTGGTGCGCTGGGGCGGGCGCGGTGAAGTAAAAACCTTGCGTAACGCTGAACCGGTATCACTGGCATTACCGCTCACTGGCGTCATGCTGTACAGCGGTCTTTACGTCAATGAATTGCTTGCTCGCGTGCTGGAGCATGAAACCAATTTTTCCGCACTCTTCTTTGATTATCTGCATTGCTTGCAACAACTGGCGGCGTTGAGTTCTTCGCCAGAACCGGCACTGCGCCGTTTTGAACTGGCACTGTTGGGCTATCTCGGTTATGGCGTTGATTTTCTGCACTGTGCAGGCAGTGGGGAGCCGGTTACAGACACCATGACCTATCGCTACCGCGAAGAAAAAGGGTTTATTGCGAGTTTGATTGTGGATCAGCGCAGCTTTACTGGCTATGAGCTGCGCGCGTTGGCGGCGCGAGACTTTCCTGATGTACAAACTCTGCGGGCGGCGAAACGCTTTACGCGCATGGCGCTTAAACCTTATCTCGGCGGCAAACCATTAAAGAGCCGTGAACTGTTTCAAAAATCTGCCGTTTTACGTCCCCGCACCCCTCCTGTAGCAAAAGAATCATAACCCGAGCGGTAAACCTTACCGCCTCGCCGTATCTAAAGATTACCGCAGTGGTAACGAACCGAAAGGCCAGTGTACACTGGTAGTCTAACGGTGATTCTTTTGAGGACTGGTTTCATGGCAGAGCTTTTGCTGGGTGTAAATATCGATCATGTGGCGACCCTGCGCAACGCGCGCGGCACAGCGTACCCCGACCCGGTGCAGG
Organism: Candidatus Symbiopectobacterium sp. NZEC135; assembly: GCF_025962695.1. Taxonomy (NCBI): domain Bacteria; kingdom Pseudomonadati; phylum Pseudomonadota; class Gammaproteobacteria; order Enterobacterales; family Enterobacteriaceae; genus Symbiopectobacterium; species Candidatus Symbiopectobacterium sp. NZEC135. The sequence goes on from NZ_JAGFPF010000055.1 coordinate 16,082, forward strand.
CTGCGTTTGTTGCCGAACAAGCCGGGGCGGATGGTATTACGGTTCATCTGCGTGAAGATCGTCGTCATATCACCGATCGCGATGTGCGTTTGTTACGCCAAACGTTGCAGACGCGTATGAACCTTGAAATGGCGGTGACGGAAGAGATGCTGGCGATTGCCTGTGAGCTTCGCCCTCACTTTTGTTGTCTGGTGCCTGAGAAACGTCAGGAAGTGACCACGGAAGGCGGGTTGGACGTTGCGGGTCAACTGCCGCGCATGACATCCGCCGTGGCGCGTTTGCGCGAGGCGGGGATTCTGGTTTCTCTGTTTATCGACCCCGAACGGGCGCAAATTGATGCTGCTGTAGCCGTTGGCGCGCCTTATATCGAAATCCACACCGGTGCTTATGCTGATGCTCAGGACGATACGCTGCGCCAGCAAGAGTGGGCTCGTATTCGCGATGCAGCGGTTTATGCCGCCAGTAAAGGGCTCAAGGTAAATGCCGGGCATGGCCTGACCTACCACAACGTGCAAGCTATTGCGGCCCTGCCTGAAATTCATGAGCTTAACATCGGGCATGCGATTATCGGTCGCGCCGTCATGAGTGGCTTGGCAGAGGCTGTCGCAGAAATGAAGGCTTTGCTGCAGGAAGCCCGTCGTTAATGGCTATTCTGGGACTTGGCTCGGACATTGTGGAGATCGCCCGTATCGAGGCGATTATCGCACGATCCGGCGATCGCCTGGCGCGCAGAGTACTATCCGAACAAGAGTGGGTGCATTATGAAAAACACCCGCAGTCTGCCCGCTACCTTGCCAAGCGCTTTGCGGTCAAGGAAGCGGCAGCGAAGGCCTTAGGCACCGGCATTAGTCAGGGACTCGCTTTCGATCAATTCGATGTCTTCAATGATGCATTGGGTAAACCCTGCTTGCGACTTTGGGGGCGGGCTCAATCGATGGCACAGGACTTAGGGGTGGAGGCGATACACGTGACCATCGCCGATGAGCGGCACTATGCCTGTGCCACGGTAATCCTTGAGGGGGAGCGAAAACGCGTGCTCACAAACGATCGGCGTGATGCATAACAACAAATTTTTCCCATAATTGCTCCTGCGTTTCCACTTGTTGCGGGTCACGAATGATTGTATTGTCAATCGGGCATACCTTTTGGCAGGTAGGCACATCGTAGTGGCCCACACACTCTGTGCAACGCAGCGGGTCTATTTCATAGGTATCCAACCCCATGGAAATCGCCTGATTGGGACATTCAGGCTCGCACATGTCGCAGTTAATGCATTTAGGGGTGATCAGTAGTGCCATTTCTTTATACCTTGCAAAACCAGTTGCGGATTATACTCGCTACGGTGTAGTGGAGCACTCTCTTTCCCCGATATTCCTCGCATAAAATAGCGTAATAAGCCAAATAATGAATAAAGTTTTCTGTGGCTTTGCCGATATCTATTCTTCTAAGTATAAGTAGGCTAACAACGTAGCACATCAGGTCTTATGACAAAATGTATCGGGCAGCAGAGGAATTTAGGGGTTATACAGGCACTGCCGTCTGAACGAGGGGATGCGGCAGCTTTTGAACGCCAGTATTGGCATCATTGTCAAAGACGCTATAATTTTCAGCCTATTTACCGCACCAGCGGCAAACTGCTGGCAATAGAATTACTTACCGCTGTGTTTTCGCCAGCGTTTCCGCAGCGTTTTGTTTCTCCTGAAACCTATTTTGCCAGTATCAATGTGGCTGAGCGGTTACAGGTAGTGATTGAGCAAATGCAGCTTCTGTCGCGTTGGCATCCTCGCTTTGTTCAGGATGATATTCTGGCATCAGTCAATGTGGACGGGCAAACGCTGCATGCGTTACAACAGAGCCATGAAGCGAAACAGTTGATCGCCTCCATGCCTTGGCTGCGATTTGAGATCGTGGAAAATCAAGGGACACTCTCGCAAGAGGTCTTAGCGATGTTTCCCGAAATGCGCCACCTATGGCTGGATGATTTCGGGGCGGGCGTAGCCAATTTTTCTTCGTTGATGCAAGCGCAATATGACTGTATCAAAGTGGCGCGCGAGCTGTTTATTTTGCTGCAAAAAAGTGAGGAGGGCCGTCAGTTGTTCCCATCGTTGGTGGCGCTGCTGTCCCGCTTTTGTAATCACGTGGTGGTTGAAGGCGTTGAAACGCAGGAAGAGTGGGGGATGGTAATGCAAACGCGGGCTCATGCGGTGCAAGGTTATTTCCTTTCTCGCCCCCAGCCTTTTGAGAATTTTAGCGAGCTGAAATCTACGTTGTGACTCGTGCTGAGTCAGTTAACTCTGGTGGCGCCGTATCTCCGTTAGCGCATTAGTGACTTGACACGATAATTTACATTTTATTTATCCCTTCCCTCGTGCGCTGCTTTTTCGCCGTTTGTTGTCCTGCTTGACGCCCAAACGTTAAAAATGGTGATTCATTTTGTTATATAGGCTATTTTCATTGTTTGATTCTTGTAATTTTTTCAGCAATGGTGTTTTATATTGTTAATGATTAGTGGAATGAACCTTGGCGCTCCTAATCTTCAAGGGGGCTCAAGAGGTGCAGATGATAAGTGAAACGATTTTGTATTGATGGTAACTTTATGAATATAATGAGAAAATAGGTTTTTTATTTAATGGGAACGATCAATTATCGCGTGATGATAGATTTTATTGATTAAAACAGTGATACCTATTGGTATAATTGATTTGCTTACAGAATTTTGATGTTCAAAATACGTAACATTGAGATTCGTAAGTTTTTTATTTCATTAGATAAACTTATAACACAAGTTATTATTCATCACCTTAACGCTAATTAAAGATACTCTGTTTGGACTTGTTATTTTTATTTACACACAGTGATAGATGGGGGCTTTATGCTGATGTTCCTATGTTTCTGAATTCATCTGAACACAGGAGCGTTTTTTCATCCCTCCCTCCCACTCTCCAGAAAACTGTTGATCCCGAATCTGTATGGGAGAGCGCCGCTTTGTCTGTGTGTTTCACTATCCGTGATGTGGTTTGTATGACCAGTCCTTTCGAGGACTGAGGGGCGTGTTATTGTGTATGAGATAATAATAACCATACTTATAATACTGTTGTTAGTTTCTGTTATCAGAAACAGGGGAAGTAAGCAAAAATTCAAGCAGGATCGCGAAAAGCAAGACTTCCTCGATACGATTTTTTATGCCACAGAATATAGCCCGGCCTCGATCATTATTGCGAATGAGAATTGTGAAATTCTTTATGTAAATCGTCAGTTTGTGACCATGTCAGGTTATATGCCCGATGAAGTGATCGGCAAAAAAACCAATATAATGAACTCAGGAATGACCAACCCCAGCGTCTATGAAGATCTCTGGTCAACCCTCGATCGCGGCGAAACCTGGAGCGGTGAATTTATTAACCGTCGCAAAGACGGGCAGCTTTACTGGGAAAAGGCTAATATTTCTAAAATCTACAATAAAGTCACAGATTCAACGAATTATGTTGGCGTGAAGCTGGACATTACGGAGCGCAAAGCAAAGGAACATCACGATAACTCCTACAATCGCGCGTTAGAACTTCTCTCCAGCGGTGCACCGTTGAAAGATATCCTTGATGCTATCGTGTTTAGCGTGGAGGAAAAAAATCCGGGCCGGATCGTCTGCTCCGTGCTGCTGGTGGATAAAGAGAAGAAGTGTCTGACGTTGGCTTCTGCGCCCAGCTTGCCCGGCTTTTATAAAAATGCCATTCATAACGTAAAAATCGCTGACGGTGCCGCCTCTTTTGGTACGGCAGCGTATACCGGTAAGCGCGTGATTGCGGAGGACATCTCCGTTCATCCTGATTGGTCATTGTATAAAGGGCTCGCGCTCTACGCCGGGTTACGCTCTTGCTGGTCTGAGCCCGTTATCGGTCAGAATAAAGAGATCCTCGGTGTGCTCAGCGTTTACCATCGCAAGCCCTATGTGCCCAATGAAGAAGAAACCTTTTCCATCGAAAAATCTGCGCAATTGGTTGGCATTGCCATAGAACGCTATAGTGCGATCGATATGCTGCGACGCAGTGAAGAGCATTACCGCCAACTGGCACACTATGATTCGCTGACATCATTGGCAAACGGCCTGACGTTTGCGGAACAAATGGAACAGGCTATTTTGTTATCAAAACAGACAGGGCGCCGCATCGCTTTGATGTTTCTTGATTTGGACAAATTCAAACAGATCAATGATACCTTTGGCCATGCCATTGGCGACTTGTTGTTAAAAGAAGCCGCTGCACGCATGCGGAGTTCAGTGCGTGATACTGACACGGTCTATCGCCGTAGCGGTGATGAATTTATTATCTTGCTGCAAGGGATTAAAGAAGAAGCTAACACGCTCTATGTTGCGGATAAGATTCATAATGCCATGAATAAACCTTTTGATATTGAAGGGAAAAAACTTGAAGTGTCGTGCAGTATCGGCATTGCGCTCTATCCCGAGCACGGTACTGATTCACTGACGTTGGCCATTAACGCTGACTCTGCCATGTACCAGGCAAAAGCGATGGGGCGCAGCCAAACGCAAATCTACGTGGTACAAAACGGTCATCAGTGACAATGGTGGGGACGTCAGGGAAATGAACCACACAAACTGCCATTAAGAGGGCAGTTTGTGTGTTCAATGAAAGCCTTGAATAGCACTGTGTGATAATTAGCGTTCCCGCAGTGCTTCGGCATTTGCACGGATGATGGGTTTAAGTAAATAACTCAGAATCGTTTTCTTTCCGGTAATAATGTCTACGGATGCGACCATACCGGGAATAATCACCAGAGGCTTATCTTCAGTGCCCAAATAATTCTTATCTGTGCGCAACCGAACGATATAAAAGCTGTTGCCTTCCTTATCGGTCATGGTGTCAGGGCTAATTTGTTCAACTTTCCCTTTTAATCCGCCATAGATTGTATAATCGTAGGCTGTCAGTTTGATAATGGCATTCTGGCCTGGGTGAAGAAAGGCAATATCTCGCGGTGAGATTTTTGCTTCAACCAATAAATTTTCATCCAGTGGAACAATTTCTACGATGTCGTTTCCTGGTTGGATAACACCACCAATGGTATTGACCATCATCTGCTGCACAATACCTTTTACCGGAGAGACCACCAGAGTACGGTTCACGCGGTCTTCCAGCGCCTTACCCGTGGCGGCTATCTTGTTCAGGTTGGTTTGTGCTTCATTCAACTGTGATAACGCGTCGCTTTTATAGCGTCCGCGCGTTTCCTGAATCTTGTTTTCAATTTCCTTGATGGCAGAGTCAGCGCGAGGAATCGACAGTGTCATGGATTCCAACTGCCCTTGGGTTTCCACTTCGGCCCGTTTTAAGCGCAGCACTTCAACTTTGGATATTGCACCCTCGGCAATCAAAGGCTCTGACATTCTTATTTCTTGTTGCAGTAAATTGAGGCTATTACGAAATTGCGTCTGCTTGGCCACATAATCGCGCTGCTCCTGTTTTTTCTGTACCAGTTGTTCTTCCAGACCAGAGATCTCATTGCGAAATTGTTGGCGTCTGCTGTTGTACAGGTCCATTTCACCTTGGGCGATAGCCGGGGCTTTTTCTTTGATTTCTGCTGAGAGGTTTAATTCACGATCGTTGATTTCAGCCGTCAAGCGTTCGATACGCGAGAGTAGCCCTAGCCTGTCAGCCTCCGTTTCGCCAACGTTTGAGGCGAAGCGCGTGTCATCGAGTCTCAGTAACGGATCGCCCTGATTAACGATTTGCCCTTCGTGAACGTAAACCTCAGTGACGATACCGCCTTCCAGGTTCTGGATTTTTTGCAGGCGGGATGACGGAATGGCCTTACCATCGCCGCGTGTGACTTCATCAATACTGGCAAAAGCGGCCCACAAGATGAAAAACAGGAAAAAAAAGAAAATTGCCCACAGCGTAATTCGAATCGCTTTCGGGGAATCTTCCAGCATCGCGCGACTGACTTCAGGGATCGCCTGAAGCGTTTCCCGATCCCTGCGGGAGAAATAGCGAAGGAAATCCGCGGTGCGTTTAGCGAGATGCATTGATCTGTCCTTTCTTTAACGCATCCATCACGATAGCCTTCGGACCATCGGCAATAATGCGGCCTTTATCGATAATAACTAAACGATCTACCAGGGCCAGCATGGAGACGCGATGTGTCACCAACAGCAGCGTTTTGTTTTGCAACACTGGTTGTAATGCCTGTTTTAAACGGTCTTCGCTGGTGTTGTCCATTGAACTGGTGGGTTCATCTAACACAATGATCGGCGGATCGAGCAACAGTGCGCGCGCGATGGCGACGGCCTGACGCTGACCGCCAGAGAGTTGCATGCCGCGCTCCCCAACCTGTAAGTTGTAGCCATCCGCATGTAGGCGCGCGAATTCGTTGACACCGGCGATTTCGGCGGCGCGCAGCATGGATTCATCATCAATATAGCGAGCACCGCTGATCAAGTTATCACGCAGGGTGCCACTGATCAGTTGAATATCCTGCGGCACATAGCCAATGTTGTGGCGCAAATCGCTGACATCCAACTGACGTGTGTCCACGCCATCGATCAAAATATTCCCTTCGCTTGGGGGATACAGATTGACGATCAGTTTTTCCAGCGAACTTTTGCCTGAACCGCTGCGGCCAATGATGCCGACTTTTTCGCCTGCGGCGATAGCGAGGTTGATGCTATGCAAAGAGCGGTGCTTCTGCTCGGGGTAACTGAAGGTCACGTCGCGGAATTCCAGGCCGCCTTGAATTCGTTCACGTTTGAGTGGTCGCTCATTCTCCTGGCGCTCTTGCGGCAACTGCATCATCTCTTCCGTGGTCGTCATGGTTATCTTGGCCTGCTGATAACGCGCCACCAGACCCGATAGCTGACCAAGGGGCATAAGTGCGCGGCCACTGAGCATATAGCTGGCAATCAATCCGCCCATACTGAGTTTGCCATCAATCAACAGGTAGACGCCCGCGATAATCATCACCACACCGGCGATTTGCTGGAACCCCAGCGTCAGGTTGACCGCCAGCGAAGAGAGCGCTTTGGCGCGCATTTCCAGTCGACTGAGACTGCCCAGTGTTTGTTCCCAACTGTGCTGGCGCTCACTCTGAGCATTGTTCACCTTTAGCGCATCCAGGCTGCTGAGCGTTTCTATCAGGGTAGCTTGACGCTCGCTGGCCAGCTCCATCGTTTTACTGATGGTGGCAACCAGCGGTTTTTGCAGCGCCCAGCTTACGGCTAAGGCAATAGGGTAGGTGAGTATTGGCACCCACACCAGCGGACCACCAATCAGGCCAATCACCACCAGCAGCAGCAGCGTGAACGGGAAATCGATCAGCGTGGTCAAGGTCAGCGATGAGAGGAAATCTCTCAACGATTGAAATTCATGAATATTTTGCGCAAAACTGCCTACGCGGGCGGGTCGCGCAATCATCGACATCCCAATGATGCGTTCGAACAGCGAGGCCGAGATGATCAGATCGGTCTTTTTTCCTGCCATATCGAGGCAAATGCCACGCAGCGTTTTCAGGATAAGATCGAAAATAAACGCACCAATAACGCCAATCGCCAGCACCCACAAGGTTGCGGTTGCTTGATTGGGCACCACCCTGTCATACACATTCATCACGAACAGTGGCGTGGCGAGCGCGATGATATTGATAATAAAACTGGCCAGTACCGCATCGGCATACAGGAAACGTGACAGCTTGAGCGTGTCCTTGAACCAGGACTTAGTGCGTGGAATCAGTGATTCATTTTGGATATCAAAGGCGTGTCTCGGTTGTGCAAACAGCACCAGACCAAGATAATTTTGCTGAAGCGTGTTGCGATCGACCTGTATCTCGCCGCCTTCCGTCTCACTCGGCATGATGCGTGCTGAACCATCGTCGTTCCAGCCAAGCAGCACCGCCGAACGGCCTTCTCGCAGCAATAACATGGCAGGCAGTGACATATCGGGAATGCCATCCAGCGGGCGTTTTAATACCCGGCCTTGTAACCCTGCTCGGCTGGCTGCGCGTGGCAGTAATGTCACCGTCAGGCGCTGTTTTGCCAAAGGAAGACCCGCAGTGAGCGTCGCGCGACTCGCAGATTTGCCCTGTAGCGCGCATAAAATCAACAAACCATCCAGTAACGGATCGTCATGACGGGTGCGAGGATCGTTGTGTTCATGCGCAACGGACGCTTCCTGAGTATCGATATCCTCGACGGAATGTAACTTCATCTCACTGATCTTCCCTTACACAACACAGTCCGCCGTGCTTACCACACGCATGATACGTGAGGTAAAACACGGCAGACAAACGAGTCACGGCCTCGTGCAACCCACTGTCGTTTCCGACGCAGATGCTAGTTTAATGAAGGCAAATCCACATCTGCCGTGACGTTATCTAAACTTTGTCCTGCTGTTGGGCTCTGAATAGAAAGGTTGCGCAGCAGGTCTCCCATTCTGGCCTTGATACGATACTCGGTAAACCTCTCAATGAATTGAATCTCTACCAGACGACGCTGTGCGGTGAGAAGCTCATTTTCACTGTCCAGCAAATCCAGCAGTGTGCGTTCGCCAATGCTGAATTGTTTTTGGTAGGCCGTGCGAACTTTCATACTGCGATCGGCATACTCGGCGGCGATGGGGATTTGCTGGCGGGCATTATTCAGCGCCGTCCAGGCAAGACGCAGTTCTTCGTTCAACTGACGCAGCGTGTTGTTGCGAATATCCTGCGCCTCTTTGATTTGATACGCTTTTGCATCTGCGTTGGCCTTGTTACTTCCCCCTTGATAGAGGTTGTAACGCATTCTGACCATTGCCTGCCACTCGTTGCTCTCTCCGCGCGTGCCATCCACGTTGTTGTTCATGGTGCGGTCCAGTTCAACATTCACTCTAGGGTAATAAGAAGACTTTGCCGCTTCATATTGTTTTTGTGTTGCTGTGATGTCAGATTCTGCGGATTTGAGTATCGGGCTGTTGGTGAGCATAACGCGTCGGGCTTCTGCTAAAGACGCGGGCATGGTCAAAATTGACATATCCGGCAGTGTGAGGTTGTCCGGTTCGCTGCCTGTTACACTAAAGTAGTTAGTTTTTGCGTCATCAAGATTGGTCTGTTCGGTCAGCAGATTATTTCTTGCCTGCGCCAGGCGCGCTTCTGCTTGTTCGAGATCCGCCAAACGTGCAACGCCTTGCTGGCTGCGCAACCGAATTTGATCGTAGATACGCTCATGGTTAGCGAGGTTATTTTGTGCCAGTTTGACGAATTCTGCCCGTTGCAGCACATCGAGATATACTTGAACCGCGTTCAGGGCCACGTTCTCAGAGGTATTAAGCACCTTATAGGCACGAGAATTAACGGTAGCTCGCTGCCGACCGACTTCACTCGACGTGGCAAATCCGTCAAACAGTGTTTGTTGCAAGGTGATGCTGGATTCGCTGCGTTGTAGTTCCTTTTTGCCGCCGCTGGCGCGTGTAGAAACTGTGTCTGTTTCCTCGCGTCCGGTACCTGCGTTTAAGTTGATTGACGGCAGATATCCACCTTTGGCGGAGCGCAAATCATGATCGGCGGAGAGACGACTGTTTACCGACGCACTAACTTCGGGGTGCGTGGCAAGAGTTTGTTTGATTACATCCTGTAAAGTCGCGGCGCTGGTGGGCTGTGCGACCATAATCCCTAAAGGTAAAAAAGCGTATCGAAATACAGGTAGCATAATGCTGTTTTCCTTTATGGCATGTAAACGCTGTGATTAATTTGAATGCTTGGTTTTTTTTGTGATTATTCCTAATTTTATCTCACGCACTTTTTTCTCAATAGCACACCGTGAGAGTTTTAAAACTCCTTTATGATCAGTTGATTGTATTGTTATCTCATTCTGATTCAATGTTTGAGAAATATTTGATGCTCTTTTGTATTAAAGTTTGTAGCAAGAATATTCCGAATTTTTTATGATTATGCTTAGCGAGTCAAGTGATTGACGTCTATACCGTCATTTTTTGCTCTGGCAAACCGGTTTTCTCCATCATGGTTAACTCATTAGCATACTAATTGGTTAACATTTCTGGAGCGCTTTTTTTTGCTTAAGCAAGTGTGCGGTCAACGTGCGTTGATTGATGACTACACAGTTTCAAGGCCAGGAGAGCTAATCGCAGATTTACCCATCAGGATGATGTTGATATCCCCTTACAACAACTCAATATCTGTATAAAAATAATTATAGATATCAAGGAGAAGCCGTAGTGAATAGCGTAATCGGTATCATTAAATTCGTTATCGGGCAAGTCTTCGTCATTTCTCTTGATGGCACACAGCGGTTATTAACAGCAGGTGACAAAATTTACCGTGGCGAAGAAATCGTCACGGGTGGCGACGGTTCCGTGTCTATCACGTTGCCGGATGGAAAAACCCTGGATGTTGGGAGAAACAGCCAGTGGAGTGACAACACCAGCGTGGTGCCGCAGGCTACCGCGCAAGATGCTCAGGATGTGGCAGCGTTACAGGATGCCATCGCACAAGGCGCCGACCCTACTCAAGTACTGGAAGCGCCAGCAGCGGGTAATACTGACATTGGTGAAGCAGGCGATGGTGGTGGCAGTCAGGCGGAGGTTGTGCTTGACCTGACGGGGCAGATTGTTGCTCCAACCTCAGGCTATGAAACCCAAGGGTTAGCATTTGCAGCCACATCTACCGACGACCTGACTGGCGCTGACGCTACAAATCTCGCCGCCGCAGCCAGCAGCGAAACGACACCTGATACTACACCTCCAGCGTTGACCATTGTTATCAATCCTGATGGCTCGGTGACCTTCACGTTTACCAAGCCGCCAGCCGGTTTTGATGCCAGTGATGTGAGCGTGAGCAACGGTACGTTAACCAATCTGGTTCAGGACCCCACTGATCCTACTCGCTGGACGGGCACGCTCACCCCAAATCCCAATTTCGAAGGGACGGTCACTGTCACCGTTCCTGATGGTTCATATAGCGATGAAAACGGCATTCCCGGTACCGGCGGACAGGATTCGGTAACCGTTGATACGTTGCCACCTGATGCAAGCATTACGATCGATCTTATTGCCAGTGACGATGTGGTTAACGCTGAAGAGGCTGGGCAGAGTCATACTATTGGCGGGACGGTATCGGGTGACGTGAAGGCGGGTGATACCGTCACCGTGACGATTGGCACTGAACGTTATACCACCACGGTGAATGCGGACGGTAAAACGTGGAGTGTCGACGGCGTGCCGGGTAGCGTGCTGGCAAGTAACAGTGCCGTCAACGCCTCTGTGACCACGTCGGATGAGGCGGGTAACCAGACTACTGCCAATGCTACGCGCCCTTACGGTGTCGATACGACTGCGCCTGACGTTGCGATTACCCATTTTGCCGGCGACGACGGCTATATCAATACCGCCGAATCCAAAGCCACCCCGGTAAGCGGCACCAGCAGCGAGAAGACGGTAGATCTGGTGTTTACTGACGCCAACGGCAAAACCGTGGAAGTGAAGAACGTCTCCGTGGTAGACGGCAAGTGGAGCACCACGGCGGACCTGAGCGATCTGGCGGAAGGCAAGGTGGACGTCAAGGCCACCGCCACTGACCCGGCGGGCAATCAGGCGCACGACACTGCCAGTTCTACGCTGGACGTAACCGGTCCGAGTGTCGATATCGAGCACTTTGCCGGCGACGACGGCTACATCAATACCGCCGAGTCGAAAGCCACGCCGGTAAGCGGTACCAGCAGCGAGAAGACGGTGGATCTGACGTTCACGGACGTGAACGGCAAAGTGGTCACGATGACCGGTGTCACGGTGGTAGACGGTAAGTGGAGCACCACGGCAGATCTGAGCGATCTGGCGGAAGGCAAGGTGGACGTGAAGGCCACCGCCACTGACCCGGC
>NZ_JAGFPF010000560.1:0-1217 GCF_025962695.1 Candidatus Symbiopectobacterium sp. NZEC135
TTAAATACGATTCAACATCTGAGTCTTTCAGCATAGAAAGATGATCTGATAACGCACTAAAATCACAATCAATTTTTGACAACCCAGTATTAAACACCACTTTTATCAAATTAAATTCACTACGAAAAAGAGTTTGAGCTAATAGATGGGCCTCTATATTTGCTGAAAAACGCGAATACTCAGACTCTAATATGATGGCAGCCCCAGGCAAAGGATTCGTAGTACCATTTGTATGATTTTTATAATTTCTCCCAGTTGCTATCTCCAATACGGATAATTGACGAGCATCTATATTTCCACCTCTACTGTTCGAATCTAGTTCATCAACACCGGCCCAAGCATACATAATTTCATTTATCAAATTCGTGTCTCTTGCTGTGACAGGGTCGGCGCAAAACTGTTTAACCAACAAATTCAATTTGTCATTTTCACTCATCGATACATGCAGATCTACCATATTACCAAAACCACGCACATACGGTAATTTACGAATTGAATCTTTTAAATTTATTGTACCATCATAGCGAGTCCGCACTAAGTTAGCTGCAAACCATACATCTGCCGATTGGCCGGTAACGCCATCCACATAGGTAATAAGGCTTCGTTGTTGGTGTGCATTACCCTGCGGATCGACAAAGGTAGAATTGTCATATTCTATACTAATAGAGGCGACACCAAAATCCTTCAAAGAATATAACTCACCCAAATCAACTTTTGCATTAGCATTACTATCCCTCCATATTTTTAGTGATTCAAAAATAGAGTCTTTCGCATCAATAGCATTATCTGAATTATCGTCAAATACTTTAAGAGCATTGTAGCCATTAGATGCCATTTCATTATTTTTTAAAGGAGTGTTATTACCAAATAGCTCACGACCATCATCAATATTACCATTATCATTACGGTCTAATACTAATAGACCGTCATCTGGTGCAACCCAACCAGTATTGATAGATAAATTATTACCAAAGTGGTCAAAAAGAATGCCTGCACTAACTGATAATGTTTCAACACCATCACGATCCAAATCTATAATAATAGGAGAAACTGTATTCTCAGCACAGGATGTACTGGGTCCAGTCGCACTGTCATTAGGGGTGGGAGGGATAGGGCTTGGAGGCAAGAACCATCCGCCAGTCAGTGGATCTATGATGCCGTGCTCTTTGAGAGCATTTAAAAAAGATGTTGCCTTTTCCTGCGCACCTTTAGATGTC
>NZ_JAGFPF010000561.1:0-1217 GCF_025962695.1 Candidatus Symbiopectobacterium sp. NZEC135
AATAATTGCATTTGGGTTACGCCGCTTACATGCGATGACATCGCCAGTTTTGATAATTCAAAATCGCGGAAAATCGCATACGGGAAGCAGTTACTTTGCCGCTTCAGCGTTATTTTTAGCGATGCACTGTGCGGGAGATGCGCATGGCGAGGGATGATGGACGCAAAACCGGTATCAACATGACATTTCACCCTAAATCCAATTTGACACTCATTGGCGGAGCAGGGGTAAATCTCCACGTTATCAAGCACCTCCCAACCATTTTCGGTTGTGGCTTCAAGGTGAAAAACGTCCTGAAAGAGTTGATAAAAAGCCGCCGTGAGGGAATGGCTGAGTAACTCTTTGATCGTCGTATAAGCAGTTGCTTCTTCCGCAAGAATGGGTTTCAAACGAGTGAGGATCTCCGCAATATCTGATTCGGCTAACCATGACACCGTGTAAAGACAGCGTCGGCTTACTATCTGACCGATGACACGAAAGAGAAGGTCCGTCTTTGAGAGGCCATATAACACCCCTTTATCTTGGGTTGAGCAGATAACCTGTAGCATTTGCAGATAAAACAACTTATAGGCTACCCAAACACGCTGTGACGGTCTGAGATGCTGAAACTGGTTGAGTTGATCCGGTGTTACCTCTTTTACCAGTTTGCTGGCGGTTATCTGGGCAGCCCAATTCTCCAACAGATAGGCATGCAGGGTGAGTAATTGTGTAAATATTCGCGTTAACGCTGCGCTGGCTTTATCATCATCATCCACCGCCAGCAATTCCTGAGCAACGATGCCCGAGCGCACCTCTTTGAGATGAATCACGATTTCGATACTGCGATTGCCTTGCTGCATCGAAAATAGGGGATCCGTGATAATCAGCCCCATCGGTTGCGTGCTGTCTTCGGTTTTATACTTGTTGTTGAATATATTAAAGTGCTGTTCTTTCGGGAAATCGTCCCCGGTCGCGCTAGCCGTTATCAGCAGGCGCTGTCCGCTGACTCCGCATACCAAGCCAGATTCTTTTTCGGGTGAAACTAGCGGGTCGCGCTGTAGAGTGAGGTTGAAGAGGTGAGAGACCTCGGCATCCGTGACTTCAATTGGATAACCGCTACGATAAATGATCGGGTTAAAATCAGGATCATCGCCAGGGCTAAATTCGGCACCTTGCTCAAATTGAATCGAATTGTTGGTTTGATTGTTTAATGAGAGTTTTAGGTACACCGAATTATC
>NZ_JAGFPF010000562.1:0-1215 GCF_025962695.1 Candidatus Symbiopectobacterium sp. NZEC135
CGACCTGCAACACAACGGCGTTTCGAAATGAGAGCAACGTTAATGCGACCCTTCCCTGACACTCAAGAAGCAAACAAGATCGTTGGCAGCATGCCAAATACCACCAAAGTATTACCCCCATACCACAGTAGAATGAAATATGAGTTCAGATAATTCTTGATTTTAATGCCTGCTCATATCAGTCCAGACATTCGAAGTTTTCGCTTATAGCCTGATAAATACCAGCCAATGCCAAAGAATACAGATCTTCTACATTCAATAAAATCAAAACCAAATGGATTTTACCCGTCTGATTCTACTGGGTCACTGTCTCATTTAAGACACAAAAACAAATAAGATATCTCATACTTGACGATAAAAACGATCATTGAAAACACAAAAATCGACCACGCACGCACTTAACGCCCAGACTGACAATTACAACGATTATTAAACAGTAAATAAATAAACTATTAATGGCAGCTAAACCCATGACTATTTCCTTAAAAATATTTGCAATAAATTGAGCGAAAAATGACAAAAAATGACGAAAAAAAGTTTATATTAACGACCATAAAAAATACAAACAGAGGGATAACCCATTTATTACACTTTAACAAAATGATACACATCAAACAGTTAGAATCAAAGAGATAGGATGTCTCTCTTTGCCAACATGTCATTATTAACAAACATGATAACGAGATTCATTTCTCGCATCAGCCATAAAAAATATAAACCCGTCACAGAACGCTATTAGTCGGCAATACAGAAAAAACTTTACCGCCAGGGCAATGAGATGAAAGAGACACATTCCATATCCAACGTTTTTGATGCGGCGTTATTACGCCTTGATATCGTTTTCAGTGATTATGAAAAAGTGTGTATCTCCTTATCTGGAGGAAAAAGTTCAACCGTATTATTACACCTCGCCGCTACTGTTGCTAAAGCTCACGGTAAAAAACTCACCGTGTTGTTTATTGATCAGGAAGCACAACATACGCAAACTATTTCTCATATACAACGTTTGAAACAGCTATACCGCGAGGTAATTGAAAATTTTTATTGGATTGCGTTGCCGCTCACAACAGAAAATAACCAATCCGATCATTCACACACCTGGATATCTTGGGAAGACAACGTTGAATGGTGGAGAATTCCTCCAGCAGGCACCATTACGGATCAGCATATCTTTCCGTTTTACCATTATGCGATGACAGAGGGCAATTTTACCTC
>NZ_JAGFPF010000563.1:0-1208 GCF_025962695.1 Candidatus Symbiopectobacterium sp. NZEC135
TTATATTTCAATCTTAGCATAACTTCCAGTTCTGAACCAATGGAGTTATAAGTGTGATAATTATAATTTTTTATATTAACATGAACTAAATTCCAATGATAATTTAGCAGGTGATTTTTATTACTACTCACCCCTTTACTTGAATGCAGGTTGATATCTTCTTTTATAGTTAAGGCATTTACTTCCAGCCTCCCTCTTTCTAGCCGAGCATGCGACAAATGGAACTTACCGTCTGTTTTGGTAATATATATTCGCCCTTCATTTTTCACTGCTAAGCATGCATCGATATCATGCTGATGGACTTTTATATACTTGTTATTAATTCTTAAATAGGTATGACCATTTTTATCCACTTGCAAACCATGAGGGCCAGGCATCGATATTTTTGTTAAATCTAAAGTATCATAAAACATAGCATGATAGGCATAGTGGCTAATGGCTTCTTTCAAGTCATGAGAAAGATAAAAAGAGGTAACCGGTTCAAACCGCCACTGATTATTATAAAACTCAACCCGATGACTGGCATGCCAGTCGTTTAAATCATAAATTTCGCAAGAGATATGATTGTTTATGATAGCAGTCGCTTTAATCGGCACCAGTTTTCCATTCATTTCTACCGCATGGTAGACCGTTGGAATCAATTTATCTTCATCACGAACACGGTATATGACCCAATTATCAGGAAAAATAACCTTATCCACGCGAAATGAGTGTGGACTTAAACCTATATCCAGTCTGTTTATAATATCGCGTTCAATGTGGGTAAACGGATAAGCATCAGACGCAGTAACCGGCTGGGACGCTGAAGCGTGCGAAGAACCTGATTCAGAAGCATCAGTAATCGCAAAAGTGCCACACAATTTTCCTGAAGATACGCCTCGACGATATCTGCTTTCACAAAGTTGATTAAACAGATCGTCATTCTTCTCAGCATTGATTAACTCTTGTTCATAAATATGCCAAACACCGGTATCTTCAACATAACTGGTTCTATATAAAACATTGTCTCTGGCCGCGTACAACTTGCCGTCTACTTTTGTTAATCTCCATATTTTTTTATTAATATGAACATAAATATAATCATTTTCAAACGACATACCTTGCGGCACAAACACAGTGTTAATGCCAGACTTTTTGTCAATTTCTCTAGTGGATATATCTACCACACCTCGAGCATAACTTAAAATATTTTCATTTAGAGATAAAGC
>NZ_JAGFPF010000564.1:0-1205 GCF_025962695.1 Candidatus Symbiopectobacterium sp. NZEC135
CCTGTGGACCACACGTTTTGCCTTCCACGTTGTAACCCAAACTGACGCCACTACTGCGTGAATACCCGGATATCCATATCGAGTTCGATGCCAACCACGGTTTCCGCGATATCGTTGCCGACCGTTTCGATGCCGGCGTTCGCCTTGGTGACACCATCGATAAAGATATGATAGCCATACCGATTGGACCGGAATTACGCATGGCGGCCGTGGCTTCGCCGGATTATTTCTCGCGATACCCCATTCCGCAAACACCGCATGAGCTGACGCAACACTGCTGTATTAACCAGCGAATGGTCAGATCCGGCGGGCTCTACGTCTGGGATTTTGATCAGGACGGTGGTGATTTGAACGTGCGGGTCAGTGGGCAGGTTACGTTTAACACTTCGGAACATATTATTTATGCCGCGCTGGCGGGATTGGGCATCGCTTTTTTACCTGAGGAAGAATTTGGAACCCATATTGAAGAAGGACGCCTGATCCGGGTGCTTGAAGCGTGGTGTCAGCCTTTTCCTGGGTACTATTTGTATTACCCGAGTCGTAAGCAAGTGTCTCCGGCTTTCTCACTGGTGGTCGACGCCCTGCGTGTTTCCCGAAAACGACAACCGGTAAACCCGGCAAAATGACTGCGGGACACTGAAGTTTGGCGCTTTACCTCACCAGCACCGGCTTGAGTCACACATCTTGATAAAGGTTATGCTCGCTTCCAGCCAGGCAGACGGTACACATGGCATCGGTAGCGAGAGATGTGCGGAGACAGTGAACCTTTGAGCTTAGAGGTTGAAACGGATTTCCACGGCGTGTGTGCTGCGCTCTGCCTCGCCATGGTAAACCGCCTCGATATTGTTCCCATCGGGATCGATCACAAAAGCCGCGTAGTACCCAGGGTGGTAGGTTCGTTCACCAGGCGCGCCGTTGTCACGCCCCCCATGTGTCAGTGCGGTATGATAAAAAGCCTTTACGGTTTCACGATCTTTGGCCTGAAAAGCCAGATGGTGACGCCCTGTCGGTTTTCCCAGAGAACCCTCGCTTTTGACTGAACACACCACAAGTTCATCTGCCCAGAAATAATCGTCAGATGTGTTTATGATGGGGATCTCAAGAACGGCCAGTACGGCCTGATAAAACGCTTTGCTTAGCTCGAAGTCGTTTACAACGAGCTGAATATGATCGATAAGCCTACCACGATGTAGCAGATAAGTTTC
>NZ_JAGFPF010000566.1:0-1204 GCF_025962695.1 Candidatus Symbiopectobacterium sp. NZEC135
AATAAACGCGTCTCTACTGTAAGAGATTCCCGCCTTCGCGGGAATGACGGAGGTGGGCGGTTACGCCTTCTTCTCTAACAGCACGCCGCATTCCATGTGATGGGTGTAGGGAAACTGATCGAACAAGGCCAGACGAGTGATACGGTGGGTCGTCGTGAGTTGGGCCAGGTTGTTGCACAAGGTTTCCGGGTTGCAGGAAATGTAGAGAATACGCGAGTAACCCTGCACCATGCACAGCGTTTGGTCGTCCAGGCCACTGCGTGGCGGATCGACAAAAATGGTGTTGCATTGATACTCGGACAAATCGATACCCTGCAAACGGGTAAATTCACGCTTACCCTGTAGCGCTTGAGTGAATTCTTCCGCCGCCATACGAATAATCTGCACGTTATCAATCTGGTTCGCGGCGATATTGAATTGTGCTGCGGCGACAGACGGTTTGGCGATCTCGGTAGCCAATACACGGTTGAAATTACGCGCCAGTGCCAATGAGAAGTTGCCGTTGCCGCAATAAAGCTCAAGCAGATCGCCTGTTGATCCCGCGGTAGCCTTCAGCGCCCACTCCAGCATTTGGATATTGATGGCGGCATTGGGCTGGGTGAAGCTGTTTTCAACCTGGCGGTAGGTCATCTCACGCCCGGCGACTGGCAGGCGTTCATCAACATAATCTCTGTCGAGACATATTTTAGTTTTTGTTGCCCGGCCAATCAGTTGCAGAGCGAATCCCTGAGCGCGCAGTGTATCGCGCAGCGCGCGTGCCTGTTGTTGCCACGCGTCATCTAACGCTTTGTGGTAGATAAACGTCACCACGATTTCACCGCTCATCGTCGACAGATAGTCAATCTGAAACAGCTTGTGGCGCAGTATCACATCGTTGCGTAGTGCATCGACCAGAATGGGCATGAGCTGATTAATCAACGCGCTGGCCACAGGGAATTGATCGACTCTGATCCGCTGTTTGGTCTGCTGATCGAACATGATGTGGTAGAGATCGTCCCCTTCGTGCCAAATGCGAAACTCGGCCCGCATACGGTAATGACTCACCGGGGAACGGAACACCTCTGGCTCTGGCGCAGCAAAGGGCACCATCATCTGCCGTAGACGTTCCGTCTTTTCCGCAAGCTGGTCGTCATACTGTTCGATGGGCAGGTTCTCTGGCGTCATGGTGTTCTCGGCTACAAAACGATGAAAAGATGAAAAGAAA
>NZ_JAGFPF010000565.1:0-1204 GCF_025962695.1 Candidatus Symbiopectobacterium sp. NZEC135
CGTTTAAGCACGGCGTATATCGCTCAGAACACCGCCTCGTTGGCGGGTATTCGCGGTAATTTTGATACCGGTCCGGTCAAGCACGAAGTCAACCTGGGTTATTCGGGTATCCATACCAAGACCAAAGTGGCGTTCACCATGTCTAAATATGACTACGCCACGAATATCTATAATACCCCGGTGGTGGATTTCCCTGCGACTACTAGCAGTAAAGGCGATATGGATTCACCGAAAATACGCAATCGCATGCAAAACTGGGGACTGGCACTGTCTGATACGCTCTCGATATTAGATGACAGCGTGCGCTTTACCGCAGGGTTGCGCCGTCAGGAGATCCTAGTGCGCAATTATGAATACTCGGGTATTGAGAGCGGCACCGGGGGACGTTTCGACCGCACCAAGATAAGCCCGGTGTTAGGCGTGGTGGTAAAACCGTGGGAACACGTTTCACTCTATGCCAACCATATTGAGGCATTGCAGCCGGGCACGAAAGCCCCGACGACGAGCGGAGTGTTAAACGCGGGACAGATTTCAGGCATCTACGTTGCTAAGCAAAATGAAGTTGGGGTTAAATTTGATTATCAGCGCGTAGGTGGCTCGCTGGCGGTTTACGAGATCAAACGGCCAAACGGTGCTCTCAAAGATATCGATGAGAATACAAAACTCTACGGCCTGAACGGCGAGCAGCGTAATCGCGGCGTGGAACTGAATGTGTTTGGTGAGCCGATGTACGGTCTGCGCCTCAACGGCAGCGCTACCTGGCTGGATGCCACGCTGACCAAAACCCACAAAGGTGCCAACGACGGCAATGATGTGGTGGGTACACCCGGCTACCAACTGGTGTTTGGCAGTGAATATGATATCCCTTCGGTGGAAGGCTTGACGCTGTCTGGCACCGTGTTGCGTTACGGTTCACAGTACGCCAACGAAGCCAATACGTTAAAACTGAAGCCGTGGACGCGGTTGGATCTGGGCGTGCGCTACAGTACGCCACTCAACGATCATACGCTGATATGGCGTGCCAACGTCGAGAACGTCACCAACGAAAAATATTGGGCATCGGTGGATGATAGCGGAACATACGTGACACAGGGCGATCCGCGCTCGCTGAAACTTTCGGTATCCGTGGATTTCTAATACTGACCGCGCCTGTTGTCAGGGTTAACTGGCGCAGGCGCGTTATGGTTTACAGCGGCAATGCCAT
>NZ_JAGFPF010000567.1:0-1201 GCF_025962695.1 Candidatus Symbiopectobacterium sp. NZEC135
GTGCACATTTTGAACCGGCACCGTTTGAAAGTAATTTCCACACAAACCGATATTTTTGGAATGAATCGCTACAATCAATGGGGCCAATGGGTAATCAAGCTATTATGATCCCATCAGCGCCCAGAACGGGCCATCATATTATTTTAGCGGTATGGCTGGTCGCGGACTCTGGGGCCGGTTTTTATGGCGCACTGGATGTTGATTTTGGCGGTGGGGGGGGGGGTGGCGGTCTCCCTTCCCCCCCCCCCCCCCCCCCCCCCCCGCCGCCGGGAGGTTATCCCCAATGGCAGTTGGGTACACGGTATGAAGTGGGAGACCGAGTGACGTTTCAAGGCCTGAACTATCAATGTATACAAGGGCACCGAGCAGACTCACCCGCATGGAATCCGGCGCAGGCTCGCACTCTGTGGAGGCTGATATAGCGGCAGGTTTCTAATCAGAACACATTAATACCGGGCAACCTGTTGCCCGGTATTTTGACTTGTGGTGCGGCAAGCACCTGTCACTTTGTTCGGTGATGATTCAGGTGAGTCAGTTATCCATTGCCTAACCTCACACAATCACAGTAGCCTACCGCCTATCTCTCTATCTTAAGACGTGTCCCGCATGCTACTACTCATCGACAACTACGACTCTTTCACCTACAACCTCTACCAGTACTTTTGTGAGCTGGGTGCCAAGGTGCTGGTTAAACGCAACGACGTCCTGACGCTAGCGGATATCGAAACGCTGGCACCGACACATCTGGTGATCTCCCCCGGTCCCTGCACGCCGGATGACGCAGGCATTTCTCTGGCGGCGATTCGCCATTTTGCTGGCAAGTTGCCCATTCTTGGCGTGTGTCTCGGCCATCAGGCGCTGGGGCAGGCATTTGGTGCGCGCGTGGTGCGGGCACGTCAGGTGATGCATGGCAAAACGTCCTTGATACAGCACACCGGGAACGGCGTTTTTAGCGGGCTGGCAATGCCATTAACCGTGACGCGCTACCACTCTCTGGTGATCGACCCCGCCTCTCTGCCCGCCGAGTTTGACGTCACGGCCTGGACGGAGCGTGAAGGTGAGCGTGATGAAATCATGGGAATACGCCATCGCACCTTGCCGTTAGAAGGGGTGCAGTTTCATCCTGAAAGCATTCTGAGCGAGCAAGGGCATCAACTGTTGCAGAACTTCCTTAATACCTGAGGTTATCAGCATGCGTTGC
>NZ_JAGFPF010000568.1:0-1199 GCF_025962695.1 Candidatus Symbiopectobacterium sp. NZEC135
TTTTTGCCTGCAATTGCCCCATGGCTTCATACACATGCACGGGCAGATCGGTAATAGCACCACCGCTTTGCGGGCCGATAATATTCGGGCACCAACGGTATTTGGCGAAGCTGTCGGTGATGGCCGAGCCCATCAGATAAGCGGTATTGCCCCACAGGTAGTGATCGTGATCGGAACTAATATCTTCTTTGTAATTGAAGCCCTTGATGGGGTTTTCAATCGGATCGTAGGGCAAACGTGCCAGGAAGCGCGGTGCCGTCAATCCCAGGTAGCGCGCATCCTCGGACTCACGCAGCGAACGCCACTTGGTATAGGCTGGGCCTTCAAACACCGATTTAAGATCCTTGATGGTCGGCAGATCGGTGAAGCTATCGACACCGAAAAAGGTCGGCGCGACGGAAGAAACAAACGGTGCGTGCGCCATGGCACCCACGGCGCTGACGTATTGCATCAGTTTGATATCGGGTGAGCTTTGCGTCATGGCATAGTCGCCGATCACCCCACCGATAGGCTGGCCGCCAAATTGCCCGTAACCACTGGAATAAACGTGTTTGTAAAAGCCAGATTGGGTAATTTCCGGTGCGAACTCAAAATCATCCAGCAACTCTTCTTTGGTAGCATGGAGCACCAGCAGCTTGATGTTTTCACGAAAGTCAGTGCGATCGACCAGCAGTTTCAGCGAGCGCCAGGAGCGGTTTAGCATGCAGAATGACATCGACCTGCTTGCTCAATGTCTTGTCCAGTTCGACGATCATGCTATCAACCAGCGCTTTGTTTACCGGTTCTGCGGCATTGCCGTTGTCAAGAATATTGGCCACCAGCGCCGCAATTCCCTGTTTGGCGACGCTATAGCCCTCATCGACCGGCGTAATGCGCGCCTGCGCCATGATTTCATCCAGCAATGAGCCAGAGGCACTGGCGGCGTTGGCCTGTGTTTGTGCTTCAATGATTGACATCGTTATTTCCCTATCTCGTTGTGGGCATCAATTATTCAGCCGGTTTCACCAGATCCAGCTCTTTCAGCAGTTGTTCTCTGGCTTCATCGCTGGCTAACAGATCCTGTAAACGGTTACGGAAAGCGGGAATATTGCCGAGCGGCCCCTTGAGGGCAACGAGTGCTTCACGTAGCGCCAACAGTTTGCGCAATTCAGGCACCTGTTGAGCAATACGATCGGGGGAAAAGTCATTCAGTGAAGCAA
>NZ_JAGFPF010000569.1:0-1186 GCF_025962695.1 Candidatus Symbiopectobacterium sp. NZEC135
CGCAGCAACTGGTGCCTGCACAGTCGCTTGGGGTGACACAGCATGTTGAATTGGCCGGGCATTTGGTGGTGCGAGAATCGGTAAAACGTCTCAACGCACTCGCCTGATGCCTGCCTAAAATCGTGCTGCGGTGGCCGCGACCAGCGCATCTATTGCCAAACGCAGGCGGGGCAACATCACCGGTGTTGCCCGCCATAAGGCATGAATCGCCAAATGTCCGGCAATGACCTCGTCCAGCACGCTAACCAGCAATAGGGCACCCTGCCGAGACCGTATCCCGCCTTGATGGCATTGACGGTCAACAGTGCACCATCCAGCAATAAACGGCTATCCGGAGTCAGCACCCGGTGTGTTTTGTCAGCCAACTGAAAGTGCCACGGGGCGGCGTAGCCCTCTTTCAGCGTGCCGATCAGGGTGTGGTGATGAAGATCGTCTATGCCGTGCAGCGGCGGTGAGTGGGCAAAGTAACCCGGTGTGCCGCACAGTACGATGCGTTGTGTGCCTAACTTTTTGGCGACAATTCCCGCCGCATCCGGCAGTTCTCCTACACGCACAGCAAGATCGACAGATCCATCGAACAGATCGGCCATCTCGACAGAGGCCGAGACACTGATACTCAACTGGGGCCACTGCTGGCACAGCGTCAACAGGGCGGGCGTGACGACGTGCGCGCCGAGCAGCGGCGGTACACTTACCGCTAGCTGGCCTGCGGGTTCTGCTGTGATGCTGGCAAGCAGCGTTTCGACGCGCTCAACCTCGTTCCTTGCCGTCCGGCAGGCATCCCGATAGGTCACACCCTCTGCCGTTATGGTCTGCTGGCGGGTGGTGCGGGTGAATAAGGGGGTTTTCAGGCGGTTTTCCAATCGTCGAATGGCTTTGGTAACCGCTGACGGGGTGAGCCCAAGCAGGGCGGCCGCTGCGGTAAAGTTGCCGCTGTCACATACGGCCAGAAATACGCCGATGTCATCTCCGGGGTAATGTCGCATAGTGCCTATTGCTGAACGTGAGGAATAAATGTTGGTAGTGTATTTCATTTTACCGGAATGATATTCGCCAATAAGCTCTGTTTTATGAAAAAGACACAGACTTACGCCATTCTTGGTGGCACTTCAGGCATTGGGTTCGCTCTGGCTCAGCGACTGGTCGCGCGCGGCGATCGCGTGGCGATCGGCGGGCGTTCGGCGGA
>NZ_JAGFPF010000056.1:0-27923 GCF_025962695.1 Candidatus Symbiopectobacterium sp. NZEC135
ATGGTATCCATCATGTTGGCCCCCGTTGCTTTATCGATGGCATGTAGCAACAACCCGAGTGGTGTTTTATCAAAAATCTGCGTGATAATATCGCCAAGAATATTCATGAGAGGCATAAAAACATGCTCCATGAGGGGATTCATTACCATTTCCGTTAATGATTTACCGGTAATAGCAGCGACAATGGGGTCAGCGACCATCAAGGCGATACCAACAGCCATTAACGCCACACCACCACCACCAAATACGGTAGTAATTGCCCCTAACGCAATTGCCAAGCCGCCTAAAATTTTACCAATACAGCTGGCCATTTTTTGCGCTTCTTCCGCTTTTCGAACCTGTTCTTCGTATTCATCAGATTTGCGCTGCATTTCCGCCTGGCGCGCTTTGGTTTGAATACGGTTCAGTTCAAGGTCGTTTTTAAGCTTTTCCGCAGATGCTTCCTCCATTTGCATAATAAACTCGGTGATTAGCATGATCATAACGGCCGTTTTCGTCAGCGCTTTTTCCGATTGCACCACTGCATTGTTGGATGCGATGCTACCTTTTGATGTCAAGTCCACATCGTTGTACTTTGTATTCATTTCTGCCGTACTGGCATTAATGTTATTCAGCACACTCTGCATCACAGCAAGCTTTTGCTCCGCAATCGCGCGCGCAGAGGACAACGTTGATTGAGCAAGGCCTAACGCTTTTTGCGCATCAGCAATCTCCTTTTTCGCTTGCGCTACGTCAGGGTCATCTGCCAGTGATGGATCATCAGGGTCTGTAACCCCTAATTTTTCTAACAATTCATCCAGTGACTTCTGCGCCTCATCAAGCTTACCTTGCGCTTGAGCCACATTATCTGCTGCTCCCTCCACGCCCTTTTGTGCCTCGTTAAACTCAGCCTCAAGGCCATCGTAAGATTGGTGCAACGCATCCAGATGTGCTGACAGCTCACGTGCTTTATCCATGCGCGCTTCTGACTGGGTCAAAAACACGGCCAAGGCATTGGCACGCTGTGTTGCGTCCATCCCATTGGTTATCTCCTGATACTGCGCCATTAAAAGCAACATTTGCGCTTTGCTGGTTAACGGTGTCGATTGGCGGATTGCAGGTAACTCAACGGTATCCGCCGTTAACGTTGCTGTTTGTACCGAGACATCATCGGCAATGATTTCCCTGGCACGTTGTTGGGCCAATTGATCAATAGCCTTTCCCTTTACCTGAGAAATATGCGTTTTTGTTGAAATTGCTTCGCTTACTTTTCCAGTATTGGATGACAAATTCGCAAGATTTATCGCTTTACCTGTTTTGGAGACATCCATTTATTTAAGGCCTATGAAATTAAACGGTTTCCTCAGAGGGCTTAGCGTTATTTAACGCTTCACTCTCTCCCATATTTTGACGAATAGTACTCATATACGCTTTAGCTTTGGCAACCAAAGATGCGTCCTCACACCGTGAGCAAATAATATCAAAACACTGTAATGCCTTAACAACATTCCCCATAAGCAGTTGGCACTGTCCAGAATAAAAGACAGGATTGAAATCATTCTCAGCCATGACATAGGCCAGTGAATAAAAATCACACGCTTTGCTGTAATTTTTCTTTACCTGATTAACGGCACCCAAACCAATAAAATAGTCTGGATTTTTAAGATCGTAGAGACAAAGAAAATGGAACAAATTTTCCGCTTCATCTAACTGGCCATTTTTGTATGCCTGATAAGCATATGCATAGACATTTTCCATCATGTCATCAGTAATGCCATGGATCTCTTTTAATGTCGCCCCATGTTCCAATGTTGCGGTCATTAATAATGTTGCTTCCTGCTCGGTGATAGCGCCCGTGTTTTGTTCCATTTTCACTCTCCTCAGTAGGGTCACCGCTTACTGCTGATGACCGTTATTAAACCATGCGTTTATTTGATATTCACATAAAGAACGCTCATTCACCGTGCGTTCACGGGGGCGAGACATTCTCATTTTTCCAAGCATTTTCAACTTGTTGCAACCAGACAAGGATACCAATGACATTATCCAGTTCCTCAATGCTGACAAAAGAGTATCGCTGATGGGTTTTAAATATTCGTCGTGCCAACTTAATATCTTCAACAACAGGAACGCCCACCTTCTCAGCATAAGCCCTGACGGCAAGTGCTCTCTGATTTCTCTCGAGTACAGAGATAAATGGTATCCCCACCACCTCCATATTGAGATAGATCCCAACCGCAATATGCGTTGGGTTAGCAATAATTACGGCTGATTTTTCAATGTCAGTTTTTATTTGTTCCGACAATAGCTCAGCATGCAGTTCTTTACGCTTAGATTTTACTTCTGGATCGCCGTCTTGCTCTTTGAATTCTCGTTTAACCTCCTGCTTATCCATTTTGAGATCTCTTATATGAAGGAAATACTCAGCAAACGCATCTACTACAACAACCAATAGCGCGCAGAATAAGCATAAATAGATTAATGCGCCAAAAAGCTTTCCCCATACCAAGAATATTTGTACGGGCTCAGCATTGAGCTGAGAAAAAACCATATGTTTGTGTTTATTCCAAAATACCATAGCAGCAACGATAAAACTCGTCAGGAACAGTAAGGTTTTAACGACATCTTTTATTGTACGTAAACTAAATAACTTCTTGAAACCGTTAACCGGGTTTAAGGCATTAAAATTCAGTTTCAGCGCTTTACTGGCAAGCAAAAAACCGGTTTGCAATAATGTTGGAAACACCGAGGCAGCAATACAAAGCAACAGGAAGGGTAAAAATAACTTTAGCCCTGTCCAAAACATCGCCTCAGCATAACCAAGCGCATCGTGAGTAAAACCATTTTCGATGACAAGTCGCCACATGGACATCAACTCAAAGACGCCAGAAAAATTAATCAGGTACTGCACGCCCAGCAATATCAGACACGCAATGACTAAATCCTTACTCTTAAACGACTGACCTTTTTTCGCCGCGTCTTTTTTCTTTTTGTCAGTCGGTTTTTCCGTTTTACTTCCAGACATAAATTCCCTTTATACTTCAGGTTCACGCTGACGCGATAACCACCACATCACCAGCCAAGCAGATCGATAGGGTAAAGGCGCAAATCCATAATGCGGTCGGGCAATATGGGGGTGAAATAGAGCAGTAACAGCAAGAATCCAATAAGACTCTTAACCGTCAATGCCAGCGAAAAGGCATTCAACTGTGGGGCAAACCGTGCCAGCAATCCTAAAAAAAGCTCAGACAACAAAAAAATAATAATCAACGGGCTCGCAAGAATAACGCCATTCTTCACCACCAACGTAAGGAACCCGAAAACGGTACGATATGTCGGCATATCCAATTGATAGGGTTGCCATAATTGATAACTTTTCTCGAAAACCTCCAGCATTAACAGCAGCCCGCCGCTTTGCAGCACAATCACGGCGGCAAAGAGGTTAAAAAAGTTAGCCAGTTCTGAAGTATCCACGCCTGAAAGTGGGTCAATGCTACTACTCAGGGTTGCACCACGTTGATTGTCGATAAAACTGCCCATCGCGTGCATAACCCAACACGGTAAACACAGAAAGCCAGCGATGAGCAGACCAACAGCTAACTCCTTACCGATCAAAATTAAAAACCAGATGTTATCGTACCCGGCCATCGCTTCTCCCGTATGCGGCCACAACACACTGCCCGTGAGCAAGGCAACGGGTAATCTGATAGCGCCAGTCAACGTATTATTGTTGAAAAAGGGCAGCAATATAAATGCAGGCATCAGGCGAGCAGAGACCATAGCCATTTCATAAAGCCAGGAGTGAAGATCGAAAAACATTCCAGTAAACATAGTACTTATCACGCAAGTGCGATTCTTATGACTTCACGAGCATAATTCAGCATAATATCGCCATACCACCCGGAAATAAGAAATAGACACAACGCTACGCTTAATAACTTGACACCGAAAGGCAATGTCTGTTCTTGAAGCTGAGTTACGGTCTGGAATAAACCCACCAAAAGCCCCACTATTGTGGCAACGGCAATGGGTAATGCCGACATTGTCAAAATCAGGTAAAGTGCTTTATTACCTGCGAACGCTATTTCATCCATGATGGTTCTCCACGGCTATAACGCCAGTTCCAAGTATTGTGTTACCAACCCTTTGGATAGTAGCGTCCATCCATCTAACACAACAAAGAGTACCAATTTAATGGGTACTGAAATGGTTACGGGACTCATCATCATCATACCGAGCGCCAGCAAAATGCTGGATACCAGTAAATCAATAACAACGAATGGCAGATAAAGATAGAAACCTATCTTGAACGCACTCTTTATCTCGCTTAACGCATAAGCAGGTAATAATGCCAGAATAGAAGTACGCTCTTCTTCCTGCACATCATTGTCAGGGTTATCTCCGCGTTGCAGGTGAGCCCGCTCAAAAAAATGGGCTAATTCTGGATCAGAATATTTCTCAAGATAATCCCGATAACTATCCAGTCCATTCTCAACAAAATGTATTACTGATTGACTGTCTCTCGTATCGACATTGGCTTGCTGAAATTGCTCATAGCCATTTTTCACCACAGGTAACATGACAAAAAAAGATAAAATCAACGCTACGCCGTTCAATGTCATATTTGAAGGAACTTGCTGAAGTCCCAATGCATTGCGTACCATCACAAATACAATGGAAAACTTTATATAACAGGTTCCGCATGCGATTAAAAAAGGAAGAAGCGTTGAAAATGCCAGTATCGCAATCAGAGAAATATCATTGCCGTGAGACATTACCAGCCTCTTGATAAATATCTTTTATCTCAATACCCAAACGATCCTCAATCCACACCAACTCACCTTTGGCAACCGGCACACCATTAGCAATAATCGATATATTCTGTTCTGCATCAGGATGACAGGGAATAACCTGGCCTTGATAAAAGGATTCTAATTCAGCAACGGTGAGGGTACTTTGTTGCAATACCACATTGAGCTTTACGTTAATCTCATCACGCGATCGTACTGGCGTAGCAGCCACCTCGTTGATGTGCTCTGACACAGATAATTCATTTTCACGTTCTGACATTGCAGCCACGTCCGTTTCATCAAACATAAATCCCTCCTCAATTTTGATAAAGCGCCCCAAAACCTGGTTTGATGAGGCAACCGTGCATTCTTCATGATTAACCAATATCACATCACCACGCTGAACGCGTTTCAGCAAAGCCGTAGAGATATGGCTGTAGCCAATTTGAAACTGGATGGGTAAAGGCAGATCGTCCGCCTTAAAATGGCGGATACTCTCATCCAACATGGCGTGAGAAGGAAAGGTATGCAGCCATACACGCCCTTGCGACGCCATGCAGGCGTAAGCCTGCGGCAGAACAGACGATGCCTCCACCCGACCTTTGCTTTCCAAACGTTGGTATGCCAGGTCTTGCGGCAACCCATCAATCGGCTGTACGCAATTAATGAACAAGGTCTCCAACTGAGCTGGCGACCACGATGCACTCGACAGTGCTGCACTTTGAGGCACTCGGTGGCAAAACCATCTCTCCAGATCGATAATGCCCTCCCACCCCGTATCGGCAATAAAATGCAGCAGGTGATTGCCGGGCACCAGGCGCTGACAAACGTCAAAGCCTTGGTTTTGCCACGATGTCACTCTGCGACGCTCGGATAGTTCGCGCTTTGAATAGCCGCGTAGGTGTTGACCAATCACGCATTTTCCTCATCGGCAAAGGTGTTGTGCTCTTTCTTTGGCTGATCATCCTCTTCAGAAAACACCCATTCAGGATCGCTTTGTCCCTGGCCTTCGTAATCGGCTAAGCGCTGGTGAACTAACGGATCAGAAACGTGCAGCACATGAGGTGCCTTAGCGTGTCCACCTACCAACACATTAACCTTATGACCATCTCCCCAATCCGAAAAACGGTACAATAATTGGCTCTCTGACGCCGCCTCATTAGACGCCGCGTTGCCAATGTTTCTCAGTATTGCCTCAGAGGGAAGCGGCTGTCTGTTCGCCCCTGCGAACGCATTCTCAGCACCGCGTGCCGCACTATCACCGGTGAAAGCGCGATGTTGTACGTCGCTAAGTAGAGGAAGCGCAGAGGAGGTGAGTTCTCTTTCAGCCTTGGGACTAAGCGCTTCTGAAGACGTGCTCGTAGAGGGCAAAATGGTCGTATCCGCTACCTGACTCACTATCGCTTGAGAAAGTGGTGCATCGCGACGCTCCTGAAGTGCAATGTCAGCAGACTGCCCCTGCAATCCACCGACTGCCGCTACCTTTTCCCCCACACTGGATGAAAAAACGGATAGATCATGGTGTACGGCTGTTTTATTCGTTGGTGCACCCTTACCGAACGCTACCTCAGTTGCGTTGAGATTTACCGTCTTACCCACTTCGGTGCGCGTTTCTGACTGCGTGGACAGATTGACTTTTCCTCGCACGCTTTCCGTCCATTTACCCAGACTGGCATGCAATTCCGGCAGTGTTGCGTATAGCGAGGCGTGAGAAAGCGCACCAGGAGGTAAGGCACCTTCCTCGGGTCCTTTCTTTATCTGTTTTGCTTTTTGCTTTATGGCATTTAAAACAATGTGCTCCAAACTTTGCGTCGCATTTTCTTGCATGTCGGGACCACTGCCAGAAAAAATGGCTTTCACTCCATGTAACGTCGCCATGATATTCTTTCCTCTATCTCGTTATCTTCAATTTTGGCATCTCTGATACGCTTATTTTTTCGAACCTGGTGTTGTAGCGATTCATACTTCTTTATCTTTCTATCAAGCAGTTTCCTTTTCTCGAATATCGCCAGATGTTCTTGTTCACACTTTTCCTGTTCAAGAATTTTTTGAGATTTTTGAACTTTGATGTCCGCCAATTTCTTCTTGAGTGTCCCCTGCCGACGTTGTATCGCAAATATTTTCTCTTTGTTGGTTTCTCCTCCGGGGTACAAGCTTCGGCTAAGCATTTCGATGGCTGAAATCTCTTTTTCGAAGCTGTCTATCTGGGTGATTAATGTGTTGTTCTCACTTTTTTTTCTATTAAACAGCACATCATTACGCTGAATTTTTAAGGCAACATGCCCAACCAACGTTTTCATCTCACGAAGCATGACGTTTCATCTCATCGGTTATCGTATTGAAATCAGCGTGTTCATCGACACGCTGTTTTAACCAGGCAAACAAACGATCGCGTTTGTCCATCGCACGATCGTTCTCTTCATTCTCGCCCGGTTGATATTCCCCTAAATCCACAAAGAGTTGCAGTTCATCGATTTTGGCTAAAATACGGCGCAGTTCGCCCGCGTAGTAAAGATGTTCACTGCCACAAACCTGACTCGCAACACGACTCACACTGTTCAACACATCAATCGCCGGGTAGTGATTTTTGGCCGCCAATTTACGGCTCAGGTAGATATGCCCATCAAGGATTGAGCGAATTTCTTCCGCAATCGGATCGGGCTCATCATCACTTTCCAAAAGAATGGTGTAATAGGCCGTGATACTTCCGGTTTGGGTGACCCCCGGGCGTTCCAACAACTTGGGCAAGGCCTCAAATACCGAGGCAGGATAGCCGCGTCGGGCCGGTGATTCTCCCATTGCCAGCGCCACATCACGTAGAGCTCTGGCATAACGCGTAATAGAATCCAGGAAGAGCACGACATTCATGCCTGCATCACGAAAATATTCCGCAACAGTGGTTGCAACCTGCGCAGCATTGCACCGATTCAACGATGAATAATCTGAGGTCGCGTAAACCAAAATGCACTGACGCTGACGATCGGACTGGCGCAATGCTTCAATGAACTCCGTCACTTCACGCCCACGCTCACCGACAAGCGCAATCACGAAAACATCGGCCTGTGATTGCTCGATAAGCATGTGCATTAAGGTCGTTTTCCCGCACCCCGCCGATGCGAAAATGCCCATGCGCTGACCCACACCACAGGTAATCAGCCCATCAATAGCCCTGATTCCGGTCAAAAACGGCTGCTGGATGCCCACACGATCCTGGTACAGTGGCGGCGGCGCATCAATGGGTCGGCGTTGCCAGGCAAACCCTCGTTCCTCTCCCGCCAATCGTTCCACCACTTCACCAAACGGGTTCAGCACACACCCCAGCAGGTCGTGACTCAGTACTACCGACAGCCCTGCCCCTGTGGGACAAATTACCACCTCTCGCGACAAGCCTTGCGCATTACCGATCAAACTCAGCAGTGTCGTATCGCCATGAAACCCCAATACCTGAGCGCGAGCCAGGATCTCTGGCTGGCTCCAGCCTTGGCGAACTTCGCAGACTTCCCCGACAGTCACGCCGGGCAATCGCGCTTCAATGATGGAGCCAGACAGGCGCAAAGGATGTGCTTGTTGACGTAAGAGCTGTCGGTTCGCCATTAGCGAATCACTCCCAAAAAAGCTTCTTGCAATTGGAAAAATTCATCCATTGCATCCGCAAAGCGAGCACCATCAGTCAGATAATCAGGATGTACCAATCCTTTTAATTCGATGGTGTCATTATTAATGGCAATCTGTAATTGCCCAGTCATCGAAAAATGGCACCCTTCCATCATTTTTTCCTGGATTTGGGCTGATTTATGCTGCAATAAGCCAGGTGTGTTTTCGTAGAGCTGTGACCAGATCCATATCTGCCCATCAACATTGCTAATTAACAAGCTGGGATAATTTTCAAAATCTAGCGCAATGGTTGAATGGCCATCAAAATCACTCAGAATGGATTCATCCACCCCACTGTGCAGTAGCGCATCACGAACCAATTTTACAATATCAATATACATTTCAGCTCTTCCTTAATTAAATGGTTTTCACCACATTGATTGATACCGTATCGGTTATTTCACCGAACGATATAACTTCAAGATCTTTAAAGCGTGACTCAATAAAACGCTTTAAGAAACGGCGTATATCCACTGAGGAGAGCACAACTAAATCTTTACAAGACATCGCGACACTCTCCATGGCCAGTGCAAACCGATCAATCAACTCATCTGCCACAGAAGGTTCAATATGAAGGAACACACCCGTTGAGGTATTTCTAATACTCTGACGAATTTGGTCTTCAAATTCCGCAGATAACATAATCACACGAAGAGAATTCCCCACAGAGAATTTATGGCAAATATAACGTGAAAGTGCGCCACGAACATGCTCCACCAGAGATATCACCTCTTTTTCACGCGGCGCCCATTGGGCAAGGGCCTCCATAATTAACCGCATATTACGCACCGAAATACGCTCACTCAAAAGGCGCTGTAATACCTCAGAAATTCGCTGAATAGTGGCATGGCGCATCACTTCCTTCATCAGATCGGGGTATTTATCTTCCATTTTATCGAGAATATGCTTTGTTTCCTGTACACCGAAATACTCGTTAACATGACGAATCAACACGGCGGCCAAGGTGTAATACATTTCATCAATACCACTACGCAACTGATACCCTAATGCCGCAACAGATTCTCGCTGTTCTTCATCAATCCATTGCATGTTCTCAATGGTAGATACCGGTATTCCAAGGTGTAACAGCTCATCAGAACCGTTAATAACGCGGTATTGATTAAATTTTATTTGAAAACGCTCTGCGCTGATTTCATTGATTAACACAGAGACGGTTTCAGGCTCTATGTGCTCGGACGCTCTCACCGTGATTTCCGGCAGGTTTATCCCATAGTCAATAAAGAACTGGCTGCGAAAGCGTTCAGTAATATTCGCCTTTCCCAGCATTGGTTCATCGCTTTTGTTAACGACAAGAATCAAGGGCACCGTTTCTGCTGAGACATTATTCAGATTGTTAATGATACCCAGTGAGCTTTCCGCCTCGGCTAACACATCTCTTTCATAAGGTTGCTGTGACGTTACCCCCTCAAGATCGGCCTGTGCCTTCTTGTTTTTCCAACGTTGATAACCGTAAAGTCCGGCGAGCAGCAATGCCAAGATCATAAAGACAGAAAAAGGGAATCCCGGCAGGCTGCCGATGCCCAAGGCAATAATCGCCGCAATAACCAGTACCGAAGGGTTGGTGAACAGCTGATCAACAATGGTGCGCCCCATGTTATCGCCGTCACCATTGACACGGGTCACAATGAAACCCGCGCCAATGGCGATCAACAGTGCCGGGATTTGAGCAACCAGACCATCGCCTATCGTCAACATCGTATAGGTAGAGAGCGCGGTTGACATATCCATGCCATTAATGGATACCCCGACGCTGATTCCACCAATGAAGTTGATGAAGATGACGATGATTCCGGCAATCGCATCGCCCTTGATAAACTTCATCGCACCATCAAAAGAGCCATAGAGTTGGCTTTCACGCTCAACCACACTGCGCCGTGACATGGCATCTTCAGCGTCAATCGAGCCCGCACGCAAATCCGCATCAATGCTCATTTGCTTGCCAGGCATGCCATCCAGAGAAAAACGCGCTGCCACCTCAGCGACACGTTCAGCACCTTTGGTTATCACCATAAACTGCACGATGGTAACTATCGCAAAAATCACAAACCCAACGACCAGGCTTTCCCCAATAACGAATTCACCGAACGTGGAGATGATGTCCCCCGCATCTGCATCGTTTAATATCAGGCGACTGGTACTCACGGATAGCGCTAATCGAAACAGCGTTGTAATCAACAACACGGCGGGAAATGTTGAAAAACTCAAGATTTTATCAATATAAAACGATGCTAAAAAAACCAGAATGGACAATACAATGTTTAACCCAATCAAAAAATCGACCAAATAGGTTGGCAGAGGAATAACCAACATAGAAATGATCACAACAATCAATATAAGAATA
Organism: Candidatus Symbiopectobacterium sp. NZEC135; assembly: GCF_025962695.1. Taxonomy (NCBI): domain Bacteria; kingdom Pseudomonadati; phylum Pseudomonadota; class Gammaproteobacteria; order Enterobacterales; family Enterobacteriaceae; genus Symbiopectobacterium; species Candidatus Symbiopectobacterium sp. NZEC135. Next base: position 10,786 of record NZ_JAGFPF010000056.1, read on the forward strand.
AAGAGTTCCGGATGGTTCCTTACCCGATTTAAAAAATCAATCATCCTATTAACCTATTTCATTCAACTTATGTATAGAAATCACTGTGCGGTTTTCCGCTGTTCAATTCGTTCGTGGTATAATGCCGTATTGAGTTTCTCTTCAAAATACATCAATAATTTTATTCTTTCTTCCCCTAAAAAAAACACTTCATGAGGTAATTTTTTGAAATAGTAATAAATCATTTGTAAAACTAGCGCTCGATTTTTATGCTCTGCAAAACGTAAAGGGTGACCTACGGTTTGTGAAAGCAATATATCCACATCATCCGTATTTTCGATCATGCCGAAGAGCAATAGCAGCCAGGTCTCTTCTTTTTCATCAACATCGCGAATAAGAGGGTTATTGAGTAACCCCTGCACAAACAAAATATCACTCGATCGGATGCGCTTAATTTGCATTATTCTTTCCTGAAGAAAGAAAAACTCCGAATGACTACAGCTGGGATCAACCGCGTCAATATCCGCCAACAGCGCATCTTCCATAAACGTGGTCAGGATCCCTCGATTTTCAACGCCATAGGTCGATATCCACGTTTGGTACTGCATCAGGTCCGTATCATCATTGGCTAAAAAGCTTCGATAGCTCTCACGCAGTAATGTGGGAGTCATCTTGAGCGTCGAGCCTAATAACCGGGCCTTTAACGCAACATTAATTCCGGCTTTTAAGCGCTTGGGATCCGCTTCTTTTTCAACCAGGGACAACATTGCTTTGAGACGTTTTCGGCGTATCTCATCCAAATTTCGTCGATACAACAGTTCGCGTAACACCATCACCAGATCGCTCTCATCTGGAAACAATGCGCGCGCCTGTTGTAAAAAACGCATAATAGCCGCCCCTTCTTTCCCATTCAGGGCTTGAATCAGCTTGCTCACTTTCGGCTGAGCATCATCGTCTAATACGCGATCAAAGCTGCTTTCTCCCATTGCGCTTGATTTCTTTTCATATTCCCTGCGCTGGCGAAAACGTCCCGCAACCGCCGACATATCATCCGCAGCGTGATACAACTTCTGCGCTCTGGCTGCGGGAGAAAGATCTTCCGTATCCTGCATTTCATCGCCAGATGAAACGTTATTCTGTTCAGCAGAAACGTTTTTTTCTGCATTCTGCTTCTCTCGTCGAGCCATTTGAAGCTGGAGAGTAGAACTACCGGACCCAACGCTTATCGCCATTTTTGGCTGTCCAAATAATTGGTCATCCAGTTTTGCAATTGATCGTTACCCAGATCTTTTCGTATATCGTTAATCATCGTGTGTGCATCCGGTGATAACGGAGCATCAATCTCTCTTGGCTGAATCAGGAATACCCGAACCATGCTTGATTCTCGGTCGCGAGAGTATTGGAACAGTTTGCCAAGCAGAGGAATGTCACCTAACAACGGTATTTTCCCTTCCACCGTGCTTCTTTCATCATGGGTATACCCGCCAATCAATAAGCTTTTTCCTTTCGGCACACGGGCGATAGTACTGATATTGGTTCTGCCGACTTCTGGCAACGTAGACTCGTTGGTTTTGGTTGTATCAAACTGACTACCATCTTCAACGTTCAACATCATTTCAATTTCCCCATTCGCGGTAAAACGGGGGAGTACACTGACCAAGGTGCCGTAGGTGACGTTTTCTAACTGGGCGGTGCGTTCACCCACCAGGCTGGCATAGAAGGTGCGGCTATTGTCAAAAATGGCCGGAATATTTTCCTGGGTCAGCAGCATGGGGCGGGAAACAATGTTAGCTTTTTTCTTCTCGCTCAACGCCAACGCCGTAACCATAAAGCTGGCACCATCAATAGTGCTCGAGCCGCCGTTAAGTGAAATACCCAGATTCCCCCCTACATTCAGATTTCCGCTCCACTGAACGCCGAGGTTGTCGAAGGCTTCTTTTTGTAAATCAACAATCCAAACGGAAAGTTCAATATGACGCTTGGCGATATCCAAGGTTTTCGCCAGATTACGAATATATTCAACCTGCTCAGGGCTTCCACGCACCAGAAGGCTATTGGTTCCCGGCTCGGCAATAACACTCACTTCACTGGCGTTATGGGCAATATTCGCCGCCGCCATCGCATCTTCATGTGCATAGCTGTCAAGCAAATCCTGCGGCAGGTCGGCGGTATCCAGCTCGGCTTTGACCGGTTTACGCGGCACCACCTGCATGCTTCTCCCTGCTGTCGGCCCGGTACTGATGATTTTATTTATTACCGTCGAAATGCCTGGAATGACGATTTTTTCATCGCGGTATTTAAAGGAACGGTCTTCAACAAAAGTGTTGTGTAGCTGAATCACGGCAATGCTCTCTCGCCCATCGAAGGTATCGTTTTTTTGATCGAGATATTTCGCCGTACTCGTGATCAGATCGACATAGATTGGCGGGCCAGACACATAAAAAGTGGAATTGCGATTATCTGAACGCAGAGGAAAGCGAGGATCGTGCAAACCTGAATTCTTCAAAAAGCTTTCAACCGTGCTGAATGACGTATTACGCAAAACGATAACTGCATTACGCATTTCCGTTGCGTCATAGACATAAACCGCCTGGCCATCACTGTACCAAATCAGTCCAAGCTGTTCGGATACCGATACCAGCACATCCTGTGGGCGGCTCAGATCAAACTCACCGGTGACTTTCTTACGTGCCGCTAGCTTACTTAAAATCACGGGTTTTCTCATAGCTGCAGAGATGGCATCAAAAATGCCATTCACACTCTCCTGCCGGGCCATATATCCGCTTCCCTGGCGAGAAGATTGATTATTTTCATTTACTGTTTCTGCGAATGCCTGTATTGGCATTAGAACAAACAGCAATATGGCTATTGATGCCCGTATTTTTGTCGAAAAATCTGTACTCATATTACGTTAACTCGCTTGCAATAATTTCTTCAAATTCCTTGGCGAAACACCAATCACTTCTTTCACTTCATTGGAGAAATGAGAAAGTGATGCATATCCATGATTCATTGCGATAGTCGTTAAATTATTATCGCCATTAATCAATTCAAACAGTGCCTGCCCCAGACGCCAATCACGTAGCGCAGATTTTGCCGTATTGCCCAATGCGCGCCGCGATAAACGTCGAAAATGAGAAACCGAGAGCCCATAACGAGCACAGAGCGTCTGTAAACGCTGGGTGGAATTACTTCGATAAGCATCAAAAAGGAACTCAACCAGGGCATACCATTCAGATTGTCTCAATACATTGGAAAAACACGCCAGGCCTTCCGTTCCCAACAACGTCTGATGCAAAAGCCAATATTCCAGCGCCTTTTGCTCAGGCTCGTCGCCAAGTGTCGTTGGCATGCTTGCCATCAGCGATCGTGGGCCGTAAGTACTTTCTTTATTCATTGATTTATCGACAAACACTTGCAGTTTTGCCAGCAACGTAAAATCAAGAGATAAACAATGTAATTCACCATGCTCAACGGTAACTGAGGCCGGTGCGATGGCAAGCAAATGTTGCTGGTTAGCAGGGATTGTGCATTCCGCCGTATTTGCTTTGTCGCGAAAGCGAAGGTAACATTCTTGCCCATTGCTCTGTGTCAGTAATAAAGCGTACTGAGAGAACTGATATTCCTCGCCAACATTAAGCTGACGGTATTGCCCCATATCTTCCATTGATTAGCTCTTTTGCATCCAAACGTTCGATGCAGTATAAAGTCTCGCCAATGGCATTCCTGATGAGATAATAATGGTTGGCCTTCTTGCTTCCGACACCGCCATCAAATTATAGGAGGAAATAGCTTTTTTTATATTTTATTTCATAAAGATAATTAAAGTTAAATAGACACAGCCCGAATCAATATTGACAGGGCTAAAGATAATGACAGCAGACGCGGCGCAGATGAAAAACGTTTTTTTATAGCACGTCCCCCGCCATACGTGGAAAGGCAGCACGCATACCGTCGTATTAACGTGCTTCGGGTACCACCGTGTAGATGAAAGAGGAGACAATCTCCCCCTCTTTTGTCGTGACGTCTACCGGCACTCTGGCATATTCCTCACCTTCAAATTCATCAAGCGCATCCCAATGCTCGGCCAGGGACGCAGAATAAAACAGATACCCCTCAACGCGGTTTCCGGTGTTATCGAGAACAATCCCCGGATACCCCATACCGGCCCCCCATCCTGCATCAAGCAGTGAACCCGATACCGAGCCCTGCACCCACGTGCCGCCTATCGACTCCAACAGATGCGCATTTTCACACTCGGGCATCAGCGTGCCGTATACAAAGAGACTGTCCATACTGCTCCTGTCATGTTAACAATAATGATGTGTCCTGCTCTGGTGGTAAGGAGCGTCGCGTAATATTTACCGTAACGCAGCAAGGGGATCATTATCAACATTATCGATGAACGCCCCCACATTCCTCAACGCGGTCCATTGGACCTTGCAGCAAGGTTGCCCCTGTAATATTTCTAAATCCATTTCATCAATACCAGATACTTTCTCCTCTGCGTAACGTGTATTCTTATTCTATTGCGCCAATTGCCTGAATACATTTTGGACGTACCGATAATAATGAAAAATGATGAAGAACAACCCTTGGGCTTCAACGAGGTTGATGTAAACCATCTCTTTGAATTGCTCCATCATAACTCCGATTGGGTATGGGAAGTTGACGCTCAGGGCCGTTATACCTGGGTTTCTGAGGTGGTCACCGAACTACTGGGATTTACACCGCAAGAGGTTATAGGTAAAACACCGTTTGATTTTATGCCGCCGGGTGAAGCAGAACGGGTTGGGCAAACGTTCGGTGAAATTGTTGCAGCCAAAAGGCCTTTCTCTGGGTTGGTGAATCGCAATCGACGGGCTGATGGTCGTATTGTAGTACTGGAAACCAGCGGCATTCCGCTGTTTGGCCCCGACGGTGAGTTGCGCGGTTATCGTGGCATTGACCGCAATATATCAACGCTCGGTGAACGGGTTTTGCAGTTGGAAACCATCTATGACACCACGCCCGTTGCCCTCTGCATGATCGATCGTGCGGGTCGTATTGTGATGTCCAACAAGGCCATGATGCGTTTGCTGAACCACAGCGACGAATCAGCATCGGAACTTCTGGTATCCACATTGATGCCCGATTGTTGGTTCCAATTTGAAACCGATTTCACACTGGCCGACAAGGGGTGGGACATCCCTAGCCGTGAGGTCATCTGGCTCGATCGCTGCTATTACACCCAGCCCGTACCGGTGCGAGATGCCAGTGATAATGTGGTGGGACTTTCCGTCACCTGGGTTGATGTCACCCGGCGCAGTCAGGCAGAGCAAAAGCTCGCCGACGCCAATAAAGTGCTGCAACAATATGCGCAACACGACCACCTTACTGGGCTGTTTAACCGGCGCAAGATGGACGAATACCTGATTGAAGAAATCACTCACACCCTACAAAAACGCATCCCGCTTTCGGTGTGCCTCGCCGATATCGACTTTTTTAAACACTACAATGATACGTTCGGTCATCAGGCAGGTGATGATTGTCTGCGCACGGTAGCAAAAACGCTGCTTTCTTCCCGGTTGCGCAGCGACGATAACGTGAGCCGCTACGGCGGCGAAGAGTTTCTGGTGATTTTACCGCATACCGACAAAGTAGGAGCGGTAATCGTTGCCGAGCGCCTGCGGGAAAATATTCACGCACTGCGATTACCACACAGCGCCAGCGCTACGGGTTACCTCACCATCAGCATCGGTGTTGCAACACTGAACAGCGATCAAGCCAGCCCGGAAGACAGGCCGCTACATATGATTGCCAGTGGACTAATTCACCATGCGGATACCGCCCTTTACGCGGCCAAAAACCAAGGGAGAAACCGGGTAGTTGCCGCCCCGGATGACGATCACCGGGACGCTCCCCATCGCCCACTCACACGGTGATACGCATGCGAGATAACAGGTAATGATGACTTCACTTGAAGCGGAGTAACAATATCTGCTAACAATAAGGGTCCTGCACGTAAATAATAATAAGGTAACCTTAAGATGCACATGGCAAATATTCCGTTTGGTATCACCGATTGGTCACTGATTGAACCGACAACGCACAGCGGCGACGTCGGCTATGCATTATGGCGTACACAGTATTTCGACGATATTCGCGTAAGAATGGTAGAGTACTCCGCGGGATATATCGCCGATCATTGGTGTAAAAAAGGGCATATTCTTCTTTGCCTTGAAGGCGAACTGATTAGCGAACTGGATGACGGCAGAATCTTTACCTTAACGCCCGGTGTCAGCTATCAAGTCGCAGACCAGGCAGAAGCGCATCGCTCTACCTCTCCCAAAGGCGCCAAACTGTTTATTGTTGACTGAAAACGCAAACGGAATGTTGCGTGTCGCTAAATGTAGAGCTGACCGAGAAGGTAACCTTCGGTATAGGGAATGCACGCGAAAATTAAAAGGTAATCAACGCTAATCAATAAAAAGCCAGCGCCAGCGCGCTGGTTTTTTATGAGTGAAGATAATAGAGTTGTTCACATCTACGACATACTTAGATAATAAACATTACCTCAAGAGAAAGACAAAAATCTCGGTCATCCTTAATTGAGATTATTTTTTAATAACGATGACGTGACTACAATGCCTATAGTCCATTCTTTTTGAATGGAGTCAAAAAATGCCTATTACCGCTATGCAACATCGTTTATCCACGGCATATTATTATGATAAATTTCACGAGAATAAACATGAGAAAACTTTAGAATCAATTAATTCAAACCCCTCTATAAGTGTTCACAATTTCAGTTCCAACATTAGCTATATTGAAAATTCACCGAGAATATCCTCTCCATCGTCAACCTCACTTCCCGTCCGAAGAGGTGCAATAGCAACCACCCTTCAACTTATGCTGCTATTTGATTTTTTACACCGTTTTGACACGGCCTCTTTTTCTTATAAAGAGAACCAATTATCTATTATGGATAATAATCCCGCATTTACTGAACGTAATCATTTTATTGAAAATCATCCGGTTTCTATATCTCTTACTGACGACGGACAGGTTTCCTCTCAGCCCTTATTGTTACCAAAAATAGAACAGGGAGAGACATCGTATACTAATAGCAATAGCACGCTTTTTATCAATGAAAATAGTCACATTATCTCAGATAATCAAAAAAAGAATGCGTTGGTTTTGGCCATTAAAAATCACCTGGTGTCTGATGGACAATTAACCGCCGCAGAAGGTCAGGATTTTGAAATGTCATTAAAGCAGTGGGCAAAAGCCGGTCCTTTCTTTGTCACTCCGCTGATTGATAGTGCCGTTCGAATGAAGCGAGCATTGATACCTGAGTTTGACTCCCAAACCGCAGAACATATAAAAGAACACTGCGCCTTTGAGGAAGAAATACTCAATGCTAACGGCGAGAATGAAGGGAAATTGCTTTTATTTCAAGCCCAGCGAGCAGAGAACCCTTTTAGGATGATTTATGATGATACCGAGGGAAACCCACCACCCGAAACCCGGGGCGCAGCCGAAGGATTAAATATTATGACGGATATACTGACGCTAGGGATAAAACCGTTAATTGGTAAGCTCATTGCCAATGCAAAACGCCGTGAGTATTATAAAAATCAAGGTGATGAAATCTGTGCTGAACGCTTTCGTCGACTAAATATCGCTGAGATCGCGACATCCCTCGATATTGATAGTATCGCACTCAAACCCCGTGGTATTGCCCGCAAAATAAAACCTACTGAATTGCAGCATACCGCGTCGGGCCAGAACAGGGCGGCGTATTATGTTCGGAATCCGCAAAATGGGATAAAGAAAGAAATTTTACTTGAACTTCAACCAAGTAATACCGCTATCCATACCGAAGGCCAAACGATTTTTCTTAAACCGACGGATAAACCTAATGAGTTTATGACATATCATCCCTATGCCACAAAACCCGAGTTATTGCAGAGAAAGGTGATTGTCGATGAAGACACGCTCGCGTGGCGTTATGCGGACACCTTCGATACCACCAATCTTAATGTTGAAGTGAGGGAAGGAAAAAAGCAGATACCGCTGTACGGCGAATACTACGATCTGCAAAAAAATGGAGAGGGAAAGTTTGAGATCGTGCTGCGAAAAGCTTCAGGTTCTCACGAGTATGTTCCAGTATATCTTGAACCATTATCCAAAACCTGGCACATGCGTACACATAATCAGCACCCTGTGTTTACCCACGAACAGGAAAATATCATTAACACTCTCCGCATTGAACCCGACAGAAGCTTCAACTACATTCCCTACACCAATAATAATCCAAAGTATTATAGTTCGGGAAAGGTTTATCGCGCAGAGAAAATTGACGACACCTCACATTATACCTGGGGACGGTATATTGAAATGAACGGAGAAATTGTGCCAGTGAGAGAAGTCGTTTCTCCCGGGCGAGGCGTTCACTATGAGATTCATAATATTAATCATCCTGATAAAGAACACTACTTAGTGTCGTGGGACGGCGGTCGCTGGGTATTTGAGCGCCCAACGTCTGTTCATGTGTCAAGTGCGCTTGAAAAACAGATCACTTCAGACATGTTCATTCATAATATCGATGTAACACATCTCTCCTCTCCGGATAAGAATGGGTTGCGGTGGGACTCAAATAATAATAGCTATTTAAATATCGACAACCACTTTATCCATGTAAAGAAGGTAAGTAATAACCGTTTTCTTCTGCTTAATGAAGTGGATATCCCGAAGATGACGCTTCGATTTAAGAAAAATAAATTTCACAAAGAAAACATTAACGAGAGGTTGGATAATATATTAAAAATTGGATTAAGTGGTAAAGAAAGAAAAACAGCACTAAATTTACTCAAGGATGTTGATGGTTACACCGAATCGTCTGCACAAAAACTACTTTCCGAGTATAACTTTAATAAAAGTGGACTCTTCAGTGATTATTCATTTGCACTGGAGATTAAGAACACAGGGAAACCCCCTTTATGGTCTAGAATGTTCAAGAAAAACAAACCATCGGATAATATTTCTTCACAGTCCCAATCTGCGGGAGGGGCGAAGTCAACCTTATCAAATAATAAGGTTTATTTTAATTTAGGAGATAAGATAGGCGAAGGTGTGTTTGGAAAGGTTTTTGTTGATGCGGATGATAGTAGGTATCTTATCAAATTATATAAATCACCGAGTAATCTTGTGGCAGAAAAAATAGCCAAACATGAGACTGAGATGTTTCAGCGATATTATGGCGAAGAGGCTGCAATGTACTTTGTCAATGATAAAGGGAACGCCTGTGTCAGAATGTATAGAATTCCTGGTCAAACACTGAATGCTCTACCGCGAGGAACATTACCCCATGATGCGGATGTGAAATTTGTCGATATGATAGAGAGGTTGAACAGCCTCGGCATCATACATCAGGATCTTCATTCTCAAAATGTACTATGGGATTCTGCGTCAGAGTCATTTTTCCCTATAGATATTAGTAATGTAAAAGAAAAATATTTCAATGCTGATACCAGTGGAAAACAAAAAATGAATGCGAAAGGTATATCAGATTTTGATAGAGCCTTGAATGATATAGCGTGGAAGAAAAAAAAGGGGCCATAGAGAATGGGCAGTAAAAAAAATTAGTTGATAGAAAATAAAAAACGGCCCGCAAGCACTGTTTTCAGAGAGATGACAAATCCCAGTGTAGGTGAAGTCCAGCGTTTGGGGCATCTCGCCGACACATTTGTCCTGAACAAATTTGAACAGTGCTTGCGTTGATAAGTCAGCCTGGCCACATGGGTACCCACACTAAAGGCTTGATTGTCACATACCGCGCTGCCCACCAGTCGTATCCCTGAATCCGGAATCTCAAAGCGATCGCCGTGCCAGTGCAGCACAGGAACATCCGATAGCGGAGCCAACACAGCGGCTTGTGGCGTCGATGCCAATTGAATGGGCCCATAGCCAATCTCTTTCCCCCCCATCGGTGCAACGCGCGCGCCAAGCGCTCGAGCCATTAATTGCGCCCCAAGACAAATACCCAGCACAGGGCGCTGCTGCGCCAGCCGTTGCCGAATAATCGTTAATTCCTGACCCCAAAAGGGGTAACCCGTTTCATCATTGGCGCTGATCGGGCCACCCAGCACAATCAGTACATCGGCATGCAGAGGATCGAACGTCGCCAAAGCGGTAATAGGCGTGTCGATATAGTGATACTGAAAACCACATTCATGAATGGGTATCGCCCAGTGTGCCCAAGTCTTCAAAAGGCACATGTCGAAAAACAACCACAGTTTTCATCGAAAGCTCCTTTGTCGCGCATGAAAAACAGGCCAGTATCTGTCATGCAAAATACTGGCCTGTTTTTCCTGTCTATGGCACGTCGGGTCCGCTTTCTGCGATGGATAGAACCCTCGCCGGACAAGACCGCACAAGGGCTCAAACATCACGCATTACTCTTCGAAGTACCAGTATCCCTGATTAATCAGCGCCGTCAGCTCAGCGACAACCGCGGGATTCTGAAGCCCATCACCCAAGGTTTCACGGGTGATTTCAGTATCATGACACAACGCGTCAGCCACCTGCGCATCAGGCATTTCCAGCGTTTCGCCGTTGATAAACACGTTATCGCCCACACGCACCACCCGCAAACCGCTGAGACGCGTTAACACTTCACCATCAAGTAGGGCGTTGATCACTTCGCTTTGTTCGAAAGGCGGTTCCACCGGTGCGACATCCAGCTCATGGCGCGGCGTGGAGATAAAACGGCCGAACCAGTGATTAAAATCGTCCGGCTGGTTGATCATGTCGATCATCATGGTGCGTAAACGTTCAAGCTCGTGCGCTTCAACGCGCTCAGGATGTTCACGCAGGGTTAAATCCGGATCGCTGTAATGCTCACTGCCAAGATCGTTTTCCAGCGCATAGTCGGCAAAACTGCTGATCAAATCCCGGCCATTTGGCCCTCGGAAACCAACGGAATAATTGAGTGTGGTCTCAAAGGTAAAACCGTCATGAGGGAAGCCCGGCGGAATATACAGGATGTCGCCAATCTCCATTTCGACATCAATGATCGGCGTAAACGGCTCACAGTGCAGCAGCGCCGGATGCGGGCAATGCTGTTTCAACGGGAGCTTATCACCTACGCGCCAACGGCGACGCCCCATCCCCTGAATGATAAAGACGTCGTACTGATCGATATGCGGCCCAACGCCGCCACCCGGCACAGAGAAAGAAATCATCAGATCGTCCAGCCGCCAGTCCGGCAGGACGCGAAACGGGCGAACCAGCTCCGCTGACGGTGCATGCCAATGGTTGACCGCCTGAGCCAGCAACGACCAATCGGTTTCCCCTAAGTCATCAAAATGCTCAAACGGCCCATTGCTGGCTTGCCACTGGCCATTTTTATGACTCACCAGTCGGCTATCCACCTCAGGTTCCATCGCCAGGCCAGCCAGTTCGTCGGGCGTGATCGGATCGACGAAATCAGGGAACGCGCGTTTTAATACAACCGGCTTTTTTTGCCAGTAATTGGCTAAAAATTCGGGCCAGTTCAGATTGAGTTGGAAAGACATAATTCACACCAGTGAGAAGGGAAACGGGCAAGATTATAAAAAGAGTGATACCGGTCCCGCCTTGTCATGCGTCAAGACTCTACGCATCCTTCCACACATCACCGCATTAATGAGTTGAAAACGAGACTAATTATCATCTATATTTTGATTCCCATTAGAAAATATTTCACCACGTGATAATTCCATATCAATACTAAGGTTTTTACTCTGGAGAAGATAACAATATGGCTATCCTGCTTTCCTCTGCTCGCCGTGGTATACATCGTCTGGTGCTGGCTTCAGCGCTGCTGGCCGCTTACGCCGCCCCCGTCATGGCTGAAGAGTCATTAACGCTGTATACCACGCGCGAGCCGGGCCTTATTCAGCCATTGCTGGATACCTTCACCAAAGACAGTGGCGTGAAGGTCAATACGGTTTTCATCAAAGATGGCATGCTTGAGAGAGTCAAAGCTGAAGGGCAAAACTCCCCGGCGGACCTGCTGATGACCGTCGATATTGGTAATCTGGTGGATCTGGTCGAAGCCGGCGTGACGCAGCCAGTGAAATCAGCAGCGCTGGAAGCCGCCATTCCTGCCAATTTGCGCGGTGCCGATGACCAATGGTTCAGCTTATCCATGCGCGGCCGCGTACTGTATGCAGAAAAATCGCTGCCGCTCAACAGATTCACCTATGAATCGCTGGCCGATCCGCAGTGGAAAGGCAAAGTGTGCATCCGTGCCGGACAGCATCCGTACAACACGGCCTTGATTGCGGCCATGATTGCACACCACGGTGAAGCCAAAACGGAAGAATGGCTGCGCGGCGTTAAAGCCAATCTGGCACGCAAAGCCACCGGCGGTGATCGTGATGTAGCACGCGATATTCTTGGCGGCATCTGTGATATCGGCCTGGCCAATACCTATTATGTTGGCCACATGAAGAACGCCAAAGAGGGCACGGACGCGCGCCAATGGGGCGATGCGATCAAAGTGGTGAAACCGACCTTCGAGCAAGGCGGTACGCATGTCAATATCAGCGGCGCAGCGGTCAGCCGTTATGCACCGAATAAGGCGCAGGCGGTGAAACTGCTGGAATATCTGGTGTCAGCACCAGCCCAGCAACTCTATGCCAAGGCCAACTATGAATATCCGGTGCGCAAGGGCGTTGAGCTGGATCCGATTATTCGTGACACCATTGGTGAACTGAATGTCGATCCCCTGCCGTTAACCGATATCGTGAAATACCGTAAACAGGCCAGCCAATTGGTTGATAAAGTTGGCTTCGATCAATAAGTATCTACATGGACTGACGGCACGCAGCAGGTTCGATACGCTGCGCGCCGCGTTTTCGCCACTCGGCATCACCACCAGCGCTATTGCACTCGGTGTGCTGGTGCCGATCCTTTCTCTGCTCTGGCTGGCGGCCGACACTGATTTCAGCCATTGGACACACCTGTTTCAGTATGTGTTGCCTGTCGCGGCGCGCAACACGGTGATCCTGCTGGTCGGCGTTGCGTTACTGGTGACCGTCATCGGTGCTGGCAGTGCCTGGCTGGTTACCCTGTATGAGTTCCCGGGGCGGCGCATCCTCAGTTGGGCACTGCTTTTGCCACTCGCGATGCCAACCTATATCGTGGCCTTTGCCTGGCTGGATCTGCTGCACCCTATCGGCCCGGTCCAGACGGCGCTGCGAGCCCTGCTCGGCTACGACAGCCCTCGCCAGTTTCGCTTGCCGGATATTCGCTCCATGACCGGTGCCATAATCCTGCTGGGCATCGTGCTCTACCCTTATGTTTACCTCACCATGCGCGCCATGTTTATTAGCCAGCCCGCCCATTTGCTGGAAGCGGCGCGCACATTGGGCAGGAGTGCGACCGGCGCCTTCTTGCACATCGCACTACCGATGGCGCGACCGGCACTCGCCGTGGGCGTCAGTCTTGCCCTGTTGGAAACGCTCAATGATATCGGTGCATCTGAATTTCTTGGCGTCAACACGCTAACGGTCGCTATTTATACCACCTGGGTGACACGCTCTGATTTGCCCGCTGCCGCACAAATTGCCGTATTAATGCTGGTTGGCGTAATGCTGCTGCTGACATTGGAATATTACGGTCGACGCCGTCAGCGCTACGGCAGCAGCCGCTCGCAGCGCACGGTAACGCCTATACGCTTATCCGGCGTAAAGGGGATGCTGGTCTTTAGCCTAACGGCCTTACCCGTCATACTCGGCTTTATCGCCCCGGCACTGTTTCTCGCTTGGGAAAGTGCCAAGCGCCTGCATCAGGAGACGCCCCTTTCCCACGGATTGTGGCAGTCCCTGCAAAACTCACTGCTGCTGGCGCTTGGCGTCACGCTCACGGTGTTAGTCACCGGCATGATTGTCGCCTGGTTTGCTCGCCATTCCGCCATCCGCTCACAGCGCAGTGGCTTTCGCCGCGGGCTGCTGCGTGTTGCTTCTCTTGGGTATGCGGTGCCGGGCACCGTACTGGCAATAGGGTTACTGACACCCGGGCTGGCCGTGGATAAATGGCTGGCAAGCCTACTGGAATATCAGGGGTTACCCTTGCTCTCGGGTGGCATTCTGCTGGTTATCTGCTGCGCGATTCGTTTTCAGACTATCGCCATCGGTGCCACGGATGCCGGCCTGACGCGCCTGTCTCCCGCGCTTGAACAAGCGTCACGCCTGTTAGGTGAGAACACCACCGGGACCTTTTTCCGCGTGCATCTGCCGCTATTACGCCCGGCGTTGGTCACCAGCGCCTTGCTGGTGTTCGCGGATGCGATGAAAGAATTACCCGCAACGTTACTGCTGCGACCGGTCAACTTCGAAACGCTGGCCACCGTGCTGTATGCCGAAGCCGCACGCGGTACTTACGAAGAAGGGGCGATTGCCGCGTTGCTCATCGTGCTGGCAGGCACATTACCGGTAATTTTGCTGGCGCACAGCCAGTTCAGCACCGCGCGCAAACCCCATGAACCGCAACAGAACACCGCATCATATCAAGGAGAATCGTCGCGCCATGTCTGACGCCACACTGGTTCTGGAAGCCATCCATGTTGCCTACGGACATGGACAACAGCAACATCATGTCCTCAGCGGTTTTTCGCTCAAGGTTCAAGCGGGTGAGATCACCTGTTTGTTGGGGGCATCCGGCAGCGGAAAAACCACGGTATTACGCGCCATCGCCGGATTTGAACCCCTGAGCGCAGGCCGTATTCAGGTTTCAGGCACCTGCGTTGCCGGGCCGGGCATTCACCTGCCGCCGGAAAAACGCCACGTTGGTATGGTGTTTCAGGAATATGCCCTGTTTCCTCATCTGACGGCGGCGAAGAATATCGCGTTTGGTTTGCGCAAACAGCCAAACGCCGTCATCCAGTCCCGCGTGCGTGAACTGTTGGAACTCATCGGGTTAAGCGCGTTGTCAGAACGTTATCCGCATGAGCTGTCCGGCGGCCAGCAGCAGCGCATCGCGCTGGCACGCGCGTTGGCGCCAGAACCCAGCATTCTGCTGCTGGATGAGCCGTTTTCCAGCCTGGATGCCGAGACGCGTCAGCGGTTGGGGCAAGATGTGCGCGACATCCTCAAGGCATCAGGGCAAACGGCCCTGATGGTCACGCACAGTGAGCAAGAAGCGGTGATGATGAGCGATCGTATCGGTTATATGCAGGCGGGAGCATATAAGGAAGCGCCAGCGCGTGCCTCGTCACTCAAAACGACGCAGGCAGGAACCCTCTGAGACATCACGAATGCCCGAGACACCTTACGTATTACTCTCTTCTGGACTGGATAAAAACATCGCATCGAAGGTATACACAGCCTCTTGCAGTTTTTCCAGCGCGTCTCTGACCGAAGCGAATACCTCGTGATCTTCGGGAAATTTACCGAATTCCTGCCAGCATTGGATAACCTGATCAAGATCTACGTTAACGGGCAAGAAAAAACGCCCACCAGAGAGATCATCAAAATCCAAACAATTAACCAATGTCGTGCGATACTTTGGATCAAGGTTATTGATATGCGCGTCCAGTTTCTTTGATCCGCCAAAATGGCTGGCTTGTATTTCAAAACAAAAACCAAATTGGGCATCTTTTACCCCGACGCCAGTGATAGCGGCCAGATTGTAATTAACACCATCGCCTTGATGTGTGTGAGTTTCAAACCAACACTTCCATTTTTTGGCACCTACTTTCCAGTGTTTTGGAGCAAGCCAACAATAATCATTTAGTGAAAAATTTAATTGGCACTCCCATTCATTTTTTTTTGCAAAACGAGCAATGCAGAGATCAAATCCTTTCCAAAAAGCGGGTTGAATCAGCGTCTCGAATACCACCGCTGCCTCATTAAACATCTTCAGCTGCGAAAGGATAATAACACCAGCCTGGCGTTCCGCATGATTATCTGACGTCATGTCTCTTTCCTTTTATTAAAATTGGTGCATACGTTCAATAAAACAAAATGCTGCATGCGCTGCTATTTGCTTCATGGGAGAAGCAGGGTGAACAGCAACTGCCTTTTGATATGCTTTATGCATATCCCCCTCCATCTCTCTGGCCAGATGACGCCATGACAGACACGAAATATGATGATTGTTCGAGCCACTACTTACGGGTTGTCTGCCATTTGGGGTTAAAAACACCACGCCCCAGGGGCGCCCCCCGGCTTTTTTCTCAGCGTCTGAACAATAGCGCTCAATTTGCTTATCTTGCTCAAAAGCACCGATTTTCACTTCAATCAACAAGAAAAAATTATCCGCATCGATCTCAATATCAACCCGATTTTTACTGTCGCCGACCGGATTGGTTTCAACCTGCACGCGGCAGTAACGCATAAAACTCGCAGGGAAAAATTCCTTTTTTGAGGTTCGTGATAATGCCAGCAACGCATTTAGCGGAATAGCATCAAAACCGTGTGACCCTTCCGGATTCAGCAACCAAGCCAGCACGGATGAATTGCGTACTTCATTACGTTTTAGCCCTGCAATATCCCAAGGGTCAAAGGACAATACGTTATGCTGCACTGCCTGAAGCGGTGTCGTCAGGCGATTTAAAAAGGCCCTGAACTGGTCAACATCAATGACTATTTGTTCAGTATTTGTTGGCTCGTTGGACGTTAATACGTTTTCTGGCCATTGTTGAAAAAAGCCCGGCAACCATTCCACCAGAGACTGATGATTTGTCTCCATATCCCTTCCCTTTTACTGATAGCCATGCGGCGAAAATAACGCACAGTGCTGTCCGTTTGCATAAACGGCAAAAGCATCATCATAAATGCCAATCCGTAAAAAGCGAGTGTTTATGGATTCAGAGAATGCCAATAAGGCGGGGAATTTCCCGAGCCGCGTTGAGCACACGGCGACTCGGGCAACGTGACTTAGCGGTAAACAATCCCACCATCAATCAGAATGGCCTGACCGGTGACATAGTCTGAATCGGGCCCAGCCAGATAAGAGACCAGACTGGCCACATCATCCGGCGTCTCAGCACGACCCAGCGCAATACCTTCAACATATTTTTTATAGGTTTCACCGACAGGGGCACCGGTAATTTCTGAGAAACGCTTATCGATTTCAGTCCACATCCCCGTTCCGACAATCCCCGGACAATACGCGTTTACCGTAAT
>NZ_JAGFPF010000570.1:0-1195 GCF_025962695.1 Candidatus Symbiopectobacterium sp. NZEC135
AAACCCTATAGTTTTCAAAAAAGAGAGACTTTGGTATTCTAACGTCGTCTATAGTGGTAGGATGAATATTTCCATGAATAGTAATATCGACCATAGCCTTAGAAAACCCAAGCACCTCATTATAAATAGACTCAATATCTACTTGTGACATTGAGTCACCTTTAATGTCATTAGAGATCATCCTAATGGTTGGAGAAAAAATACGTTGTACAAATGAGATAAATGTCAATTCAGGGACTAATGAAGACATTATCGAAGAGACCTTGTCAACCTCCGTGGTTATCTTTCTCACTTTTTCTATCTCAGCTTCCGAAGGACAGATGCCACTTTTTAAATAATGGGACAACACTTGCAACTCGATTGTCGATGATTCGAAAGGACGCTCAAAAGAATCTGCAATGGTTTTCAATACATCACTGACGGTAAGAGCCCTTCTTTTATCGAGACAATCGACATTCAGCTTTTTTATTTTTACATCATCTCCGAGTGGCACGACGGTTGTCGTTGGTACTGCGACTGGCACGGCAGCATCAGCAGCGGGAAAACGCAGCGGATCATAATAATTAATAAAACCCGATAGTGATTTTACGGCTTGATTCATCGAATCGATGATGCTGTCTTGCAGATTACCCATTGGGAAAAGAGTATTTTGTTTTTTTTCCGTCACACCGTGAGGTACGGGAGATGAAGAGCAGAACTCATTGTAGATCATCTGACTTAACCTATTTTTATAGGCCGAATAGGGTTGTTTATCCACAAACCTTATTTGATGTGAAACACCACCATCAACGTGATTTACTTGGTATTTACCAACACTTTTTTGTGGTATTTCATCCACAGAGTTTTCACCACGAGACAACGAAGATAGCACGCCCATCATTGCTAACATGCTCATACAACTGAATTTTGTCGGCAGCTTGGTTGATTGCAATTCTGATAACAGATTTAATTTTTTCTGAACAGTATATTGCGTCATATAATCTCGACGTCTACATTCAAAACGCCCTATGCCGCGTCTATACTGCTGTATATTGACAGGCATTCCTCACCTCCTTGGTTAATTCCTGTAAAATAAGTTTATATATTTATCAACAAAGTAATAAACACGTTGGGCAAAACCTGTTGTGGTCTGGCTCCCTACGCAATCTTCGGTTAAGCGTTGGCAATTAAAGCACTTATGCAGTTACGTACGTCG
>NZ_JAGFPF010000571.1:0-1195 GCF_025962695.1 Candidatus Symbiopectobacterium sp. NZEC135
GCAGGCCACGGACGTCAGCGTTAATAAAGCCACGGCAAAACTCTATCCGGTCGCCAACACACCAGAAGCTTTGTTAGCGCTTGGGGTTGACGGTGTAAAAGCCTATATCCGCACCATTGGCCTGTTTAACAGCAAGGCTGAAAACATCATCAAGACCTGCCGTATTCTGTTAGACAAGCATCAGGGTCAGGTGCCGGAAAATCGCGAAGCGTTAGAAGCCCTGCCCGGTGTCGGCCGTAAAACCGCCAACGTGGTGTTAAACACCGCCTTTGGCTGGCCTACCATTGCCGTTGACACCCATATTTTCCGCGTGTGTAACCGCACCGGTTTCGCGCCGGGAAAAAACGTGGACACGGTAGAAGAAAAGCTGTTGAAGGTGGTGCCAGCGGAATTCAAAATCGACTGTCACCACTGGCTGATTCTGCACGGACGTTACACCTGTATCGCCCGTAAACCGCGCTGCGGTTCCTGCCTGATTGAAGATTTGTGCGAGTTCGGTGACAAAGTTTACCCCTGACGTCACTCAACAAGCTCAGCAACGTCTCTCCAAAACCCATTCTGATATCGCGTTCAGGGCACCGGGCGCGTAGGCAGACTGCCCTGCGGCTAAAAATCCCCACTGCGTCCAACGCGGCCATTGTTCACTTAGCTGGTAATTAAACCATTTGGCGCGCAGCAAACCGTGGGTGGCATCCTTGACCTCGCGCAAGCAGCGGGAGGTAGCCACCGGCAACAACCGGCTCCACACGGTTAATGTCTCCTTCGAGGAAACATTGAGATCCTGAGCCCCCATCAGCACCATCACCGGCACCCGCTGCGCGGCAATGTCCTGACGGGCGTCCGACAACGCATTACGTCGCTCAAAATCGTCGCGCGTGCAACGTGACGCGCAAGGTTGCATCACGGTTTGGGGGGAAAAGCGTTGTGCATAGGCCGCACGTTCTGTTGCGATGGCTGCGGCAATCACTGGAGGCTCTGCGCCTTCTGCTGCTAAGCGCTGCTGCATATAGTAGAAGCCTTGTTCGCGCCAGTTTATTGCGGGGCCAATCAACACGATAAAATCTGCCGTTGAATGCTGACTGGCATAGGGCACCACCCATCCGGCCTGAGAAAAACCGAGAAACCCGAGACGACTCTCTTTCAATTCCGGCCGCGCACGCAACGTCTGTACTGCGGCAACCGCTTCCTCGGCGCG
>NZ_JAGFPF010000572.1:0-1194 GCF_025962695.1 Candidatus Symbiopectobacterium sp. NZEC135
CGTAATTTGTCGCTATTTATATCTGCGTTTTTTGATAGAAAATAACCAGAATTAATATAGTGTTTACGTGTCGCGCAGGGCCACTAATTTTTATTTCCCTCTCATATTGCCAAAGAAGATCTGGAAACACTGAGCGGCGATTATTCGATCGTCGACAGGCTATTATCCGTCACGTTCCACTGCATTCCCGAAGAGATGTCAACGCATTCTATTTTTGTAGATAGCAATAATACCATGGCGGTGAACATGAAAGATGATATGAGTGATGTCAGGCGGGTTGATAAGGCGCACCGACCCGATTTACTTAAAAATAAAGGGCAGCGTATCTGGCACGATTATAAGGTGGGTGTGATCCCGCTACCGCTGTTTATTCTGGCGGGAGGATTGGTGGTACTGAACTGCGTCAACGATACCTTATCAAGTGATATTGTGGTGATGGTCGTGACCCTGGCTTTTTTCGGTTTTGCCTGTGGCGAATTGGGTCGTCGTTTACCGCTGGTGGGTAAAATGGGGGCCGCGGCCATTTGCGCCACCTTTATTCCCTCTGCCTTGGTCTATTACGGGCTGTTACCCCAGGCGGTGGTGGCATCAGTCAGCACCTTTTATCACGACAGCAATATTCTGTACCTCTACATTTGCTGCATTATCGTGGGCAGTACGCTTAGCATGAACCGCACTACCTTGATTCAGGGATTCTTACGCATCTTTATTCCGATGCTGTGCGGTGAGGTGGTCGGCATGTTGACGGGGATGGCGGTGGGCCTCGCACTGGGAATGGATCCGTTCCATCTGTTTTTCTTTTTGGTGTTACCCATTAGGGCGGGGGGCATGGGTGAAGGGGCGATTCCGCTTTCGATGGGTTACGCGCTACTGCTGAATCAGGATCAGGCCGATGCGCTGGGTCATATGTTGCCGATCGTGATGTTGGGAAGCCTGACCGCCATTATTTTGGCGGGAATATTGAATCAACTCGGCAAACGCTTTCCACATCTGACCGGAGAGGGGGCGTTGATGCCTGACAGCTTGAGCCTCAGCAACAGCGCGCCCGACTTGTCTGCGCCGCCCAGCGCAAAGCCTGAATTAGCGTCTATCGCGGCGGGGGCGCTACTCGCCATGCTGCTCTACATGGTGGGGGTAGAAATATACCGTGTCTGCGGGTTGCCCGCCCCGGTTGGCATGCTGTTTCTTGCGTTG
>NZ_JAGFPF010000573.1:0-1194 GCF_025962695.1 Candidatus Symbiopectobacterium sp. NZEC135
TCTCAGATGGTGCGGGAAGTGCGGAATTTGGTGCATATGGAGCGTGGCTTACATGTCGTTTCTTAACCGTTCGCTTCAGAGAATGGTTACATACTAATTCTGATTTACCCACTACCGAAGAGTTAATTGATTGGATTGACGATTTACGCGACCTTATTTTTACTTTGGCTAATCGCAGAAATAGCATGCCTAGGCAATTTGCGGCTACTCTGGCAGCTGCTCTTATATCACCTGATGAGATATTGACGTTACACATTGGTGATAGTGCTATTGTTGGTAGAAAAGGAAATGAATGGGAGGCAATTTGTTGGCCAGAAAATGGAGAATATGCGTCCAGTACCTATTTTATAACAGACAGTCCAGAACCCCGCCTCAATTTACGACGTCAGAAAAATATGTATGATGCTTATGCCTTATTTTCTGATGGTGTGGGCGATCTTGCATTATCACAACATGAAAAAACGGCCCATCCTCGATTTTTTGAACCTATGATGCGCCCTGTAGATAATGCAACGGGTGAAGGTCGATTTATTCAGTTGTCAAATCAACTAGCTACATATCTTGGTAGCCCATCGGTTTGCGAACGTACCGATGATGATAAAACTTTGATCCTTATTTCAGGAAAGTAAGCATGCAGGAAATTGTTATAGGAAATGAGCGAGTTTCTGTTGCTAAGTTGGTTGGAAAAGGCGGTGAAGGTGAAGTTTATAAAATAAATGACCGCCCTGGAGTAGTGGTAAAAATATATAATGTCAACAGACGTTCCGAGCGTGAAAATAAAATTCGCGCTATGGTTGATATAGCGCTTTATAGTAAAACCGATCTGATAGCGTACCCCAGAGACATAGTAACCGATAAAACGGGTAAGTTTCTGGGCTTCGTCATGCGGTTTGTATCAGGTTACCATCCGCTACACGAGCTATATAGTCCTAAATCCCGCTTGCACCATTTCCCTAAAGCTGATTATCGATTTCTTGTTCGAGCAGCGCTAAATGTAGCTCGAGCGGTAGGTAAAGTGCATCAAGATGGTGGAGTAATAGGAGATTTGAACCATTCAGGTGTATTGGTGGCTCAGGATGCAACCGTTGCTCTGATTGATGCAGATAGTTTTCAGTTCTATTTAAAGGGTATTATTTATCCTTGTGTCGTCGGCGTTCCTGATTTTACCCCTCCCGAACTTCACGGTAAAAATCT
>NZ_JAGFPF010000574.1:0-1193 GCF_025962695.1 Candidatus Symbiopectobacterium sp. NZEC135
GCCCGCAGTGATATCCGTTGGGTGTGCGCCACCGGCTATGGCCGTCATTCCCTCAAGGAAGCCAACAAAGAGGTTAGCGAGCTCAGTTGCCATGCCAAAGGTGCCAACTATCTGTTTCCCGGCGTTAAAACGGTCATTGATATCGGTGGGCAAGATGTCAAAGCCCTGCATATGGATGGGCAGGGGCGCCTGCTTAATTTTGTCATGAACGATAAGTGTGCCGCGGGCACCGGACGTTTTCTCGATGTCATGTCGCGGGTGCTGGAGACACGCATCGATGAGCTTGCAGCGCTCGGTGCGCAGTCACAAAAGCGCGTCACCATCAGTTCAACCTGTACGGTATTTTCCGAATCTGAAGTGATCTCACATCTCGCCAATAACGAAACCATTCCCGACATCATCAATGGTATTCACAAATCCGTTGCCAGCCGTATTGCCGGGCTGGCAAAACGCGTCGGTATTGAACAACCGGTCATCATGACCGGCGGCGTAGCGAAGAATTTTGAAGTGGTTCGCTATGTCAGTCAGGAATTGGGTGCTCCCATCAAGACATCGCCATTATCACAATATAACGGGGCGATAGGAGCGGCTATTTATGCGTTTGAAGCGTGCAGCGCGTTACTCGCGAGCGACGCACCTCTTTCAGGAACACATCTATGAGCAATGTAACCCCTCAAACGTCGGAACCGGTTCCGGCAAAGAAAAAATTGCAGAACATCGCGGCTCAAGCTTATCAACGGGCCTGGGATGCGAAAAATCGCGGTGAAAAAATCGGCTGGTGTGCCTCCAACTTTCCGCAGGAGATCGCGGAAACATTGGATATCCCGGTGGTGTACCCAGAAAATCAGGCGGCCGCAATCGCGGCGAAAGGCGGTGGTCTGCGCATGTGCGAACATGCCGAGAGTCTGGGATATTCCAACGATATTTGTGCCTATGCCCGCATCAGCCTCTCCTACGCGGATATCAAGCACTGCGAAGAGATGGATATGCCGCAGCCGGATTTTCTGCTGTGCTGTAACAACATCTGCAATTGCATGATCAAGTGGTATGAAAATATTGCCTATGAATTGCATATCCCGCTGATCCTGATCGATATCCCGTTCAAAAATGACTACGACACCGATGACGCCACGGTGCGCTATATCAAGGCGCAGTTTGACGACGCTTTTACGCACCTGGCCGAAATCACCGGG
>NZ_JAGFPF010000575.1:0-1182 GCF_025962695.1 Candidatus Symbiopectobacterium sp. NZEC135
ATTAATCTCTGAATCGGTATCGCTGGTGAGCAGTGGTTCGACACTCGTCGATCAAGCCGGGCAAACCATGAAAGAGATTGTTGATGCCGTTACCAATGTGACCGACATTATGGGTGAGATCGCGTCCGCGTCAGATGAACAAAGCCGTGGTATTGGTCAGGTGGGGCAAGCCATTGCCGAGATGGACAGTGTCACGCAGCAAAACGCCGCGTTGGTGCAGGAAGCAACGGCAGCGGCGTCTTCGCTCGAAGAACAAGCTGCACTGCTGACTCGTGCCGTGGCGGTGTTCAAGTTGCAAGAACAGCGTGCAACGCCGACACCGGCGTCATACACGCTGGCATCAAGCAAAAGTGCGCCAGCAGCACTGCCGCCAGGTAATAAGAAAGCCACCAACAGTAGCGAGCATTGGGAAACATTCTAACCGCTGACTGACCGAGCAGGTCTGCTTGCAGACCTGCTTCACTTCCGATGCGCGTCTTGCGGTTTCAGCTCCACAAAAAGACCTTCCGGGTTTTCTTCTTCATTAAAAAACCAAATTCCCGCCGGATAATCCGCTAGGGCGACAAGGTACATCGTCCCTTCCAGAAACGGTTCCACCGCTAGTGGTTGCTGCGTGTAAACGGTCATACTGTTCCTGTGCCAAACGCACTGATTCAATATTCGATTCTGCGCAATGCGCCAGGCTTTCGAACGTTTCCACCAACGTCAACCCCACGGGCGTCAGTGAATACTCTACGGTAACGGGAACCGTGGCAAATACACGACGGGCAACCAGACCATCCCGCTCCAGCTTTTTCAGCGTTTGCGACAAGACTTTCTGGGTGATGCCTTCGATATCCCGTCGCAATTGATTAAAACGCGTCTCACCTGATTTCAAACGACCAATAATCAGTATGGTCCATTTGTCGGCCAGTCGCTCCAAAAACTGGCGCGCCGGGCAGTGCGATGAATACACGCTGTAGCCGGCTGCGGTATCGCCCTCAATGGGGTATCTCTGCATGGTATCCTCCAGGAAACCTGGTATCGTTCAGGTGCCTTCTTGTCAACGCAGTATACCATATATACTATCTTTCCATTGAAAACTGATGCTACCTTCAATCGCTTACCAAACTATTGCATCCGTCCCTGTTATTACTGACGAAAGGAAAAGTGAACATGAGTAACACTGTTGTTGTTTATTTC
>NZ_JAGFPF010000576.1:0-1190 GCF_025962695.1 Candidatus Symbiopectobacterium sp. NZEC135
TAAAATGCGTTATCACCGCCACCAAATATCCGCCCGGCTTCACGTTGCGATAATTCGAGTTTCTTTCGTACGTTCATGATATACGCCGGTTTGACCGTATCATTGATGATCGAATTCTTAAACTCGACCACTTTCGCCATGTACTCGGCCGACTCGGCTTTGTCCATCACGGCTTCACCACACTGAGGGCAATGTGACGCTCGAATTTGCTGCAAGATCGTTTTTTTACCCCGCCATGAATACGGAACATCTTTTACAGTTTGCTCCATGTCGGCACCGCCACACTGAGGACATTTCATTCTACTTCTCCTTAAATGAGACGATGAGTACATCATCGAGTACCGTCACTTTCATATAAAACCTGATACCCTTTATCATCGGTCGATACACATCCTGCCACACCGTATGATCGTGGTATGTGGTCATACTCTTGTAAAAATCCTGACGGGTCAGTGCCACGATTACGGCACACATTCCATCAAAATCGAGATTCAGTTCGTCAGCTGAATCAAGCGCCGATCGTGTTGCCCTGACTTTTCCCTCTGCAACCATGGCCTGCACGAGGTGCAGACGGGTATGTGGAGTTTTCTTTTCCATCTGCGCATCCATGCTCGGTATCAATAAAATTGTAACCCATTAGGTTACATCCATCAAAATATAATCACCAAGTAGGTTACAAACCTCAACGTCAACCCTACGGTAATGGCCACGTTACGCCCAAAAAAAAACCCCGCACGTATTACGCACGGGGCGATTTGTCTTGTTGCGTCTTAGCGGCGGTTGCCGAAGATACGCAGCAGCATCAGGAACAGGTTGATAAAATCCAGATAGAGCGTCAATGCGCCGACGATGGCATATTTGCGGAAATTGTCACTTTCGTCGGCAGAGAGTTGCTCACCGATATTTTTCAATTTTTGCGTGTCGTAGGCCGTCAAACCCACAAACACCACCACGCCGATATAGGTCACGGCCCACATCAAGGCATCGCTTTTCAGCCAGATATTGACCAACGACGCCAGCACGATACCGATCAGGCCCATAAACAGCATGCTGCCCAGGCCGCTCAGATCGCGTTTGGTGGTGTAACCGTACAGGCTCATGGCGCCAAACATCCCCGCCGTAATGACAAAGGTGCTGGCGATCGATTGCCCTGAATAGAGAATAAAGATGCTGGAGAGCGTCAATCCGGT
>NZ_JAGFPF010000577.1:0-1179 GCF_025962695.1 Candidatus Symbiopectobacterium sp. NZEC135
GATACAGGCCGAGATCCGCCAGCATCGGCGTGCGCTCATGGTAATTACCGAACGACAAGGTGGCGTCGCGGATCAGATTAAGACGCGGTAGCTGCTGGAAACCGTAGCCCGGCTGGCCTTCCAGTTCATTGGTACCGATAAACGCTTGCGCTTTGGTCAGCACGTTGCGCCCGGCTTCTTCGTTGACACGATAAAAATGGTGCCAGCCGCCCATCAAGGCAATGCCAGCCACTACCATAGCGCTGATGCCGATGCTCAAACGGCGACGGCGATAGAGATGATGCAGGCGACTTTCCCCCGCCAGGCTCGCTTCAGAAAAGATCACCTCAGGGAAAAGGCGCTGTACAAAAAAGGTGGTCGACTCCCCGCGCATCGCGCTGTTCACCGGCTCCGGTAACTGATAGCGTCGCGAAGCGGACTGGGCAAACGCATCAAACGGTACGCCCTGTTGGTACACGGAGCAGGCATACAGGCCACGCACCATGAAAGCGCGCTCATCGCCCGCCGTCAGGGTTTCCGTCAGCACCTCAAGCACATACGCTTTCAAGCCGGCCAACTGACGCACAAAGGCAAACAGGTTATTGCGCACGCCGCGATCTTAAGCAACATATCCGGCAAGTTACTGTTGAGGTGTTCCGTCCAGGAATCCCAAAAGCCAGCCAAATCATCCAGCCACGCGTTGCCCTGACTCGATTCGAGGGTAAACGTCACACCGAGCACCGCCTGACGCGCCTCACGGTTAAGTTGACGATACACTTTGTCAAAACCGCTCAACATATCCAGCCGGGTCAAGGCGATGTAGACCGGCAACCGGGTATTGATGTTAACCGCGATATCCTGTAACCGCGCCCGCATCACCTGCGCATAGGCTTTACGTTCCGCCACGCTGGCCTGAGCCAGCCAGGCGATATCCAGCGTGAACACCAAGCCGTTGAGTGGCTGACGTCGACGGTTTGCGCACAGCCATTGCAGTAAATGCTGCCACAGGCGCGCATGGCGCTGCCCGTCCATATCGCCATCCAGCGCTGGCTGAGCTAACAAGTGACCGCTAGGGTCCCAAATCACCGCCGACTCTCCAACCCAACAGCTGACCTGCTGGCCGGAAGCGATATCCCGCAGTTCCGCATCCAGCTTGGGATTGAGCTTATTGGCCGGGTTGGCGCCGTGCACCAGGCTGCT
>NZ_JAGFPF010000578.1:0-1184 GCF_025962695.1 Candidatus Symbiopectobacterium sp. NZEC135
CAACACGGTTGCTTCTCTGAAAAACGTGTTTAACAGCCTGATCAACAGTGCCAACGGTGCGCATGCAGGGAAAGTGAACGTGTTCCTCGCTGACTTTGACACGCAGGTTGGCCGCACGGTATCGGTGGATCTGAAAGACTCGACGGCGCTGAGCAAGCTTACCGGCGTACTGAACTCAATGGTTGGCGGTGGTAACGGCGGCGGTACTAACTATGAGGACGTGTTTAAAACCACGGCCAACTGGTTCCAAAGTGCGGCGGTGAAAAATAATGTCGGTACTAACCTGACCTATTTTATTACCGACGGCGAGCCGACCTATTATCAGAAGGATGAAACCAATCAGGTACAGGTGGGTAGTAATTCGAATGAAGTGCTGAATATCGACAGTTTCAATTACCAAGTCGGCCAAGCCTATAACATGAAAATTATGGGGGAGAACCGCGAGGTCATCAGTGCTAATGGCGATGTCAATCGATACTTCTATAATCGTTATGGTTATATCGACCACGAAGTTGTCGGACGGGTACATGCGCAGGGCGATGGCACTTATGAAATCTCCACGTTGGGCGGCTGGGGTAACAACGACGGGGACTACGGCTACTACAATCGTTACTACAGCCAGCAAAACGCAGACACTGCCTTCAAGCTGTTGCAGTCGATATCGCATAACACCATTGAAGCCATTGGCGTGGGCAAATCGCTCGATGCCAGCAGTCTGACGCGTTACGACTCCGACGGTATTGTTCAAAGCAAGATCGATCCGAGCAAGCTGAGTGAAGCGATCCTGGGCAGCAACAAACCGTTGCCCGGCGGAGACGACACCTTGCACGGTGGTATTGGCAATGACATCCTGTTTGGCGATGTGGTGCGCTTTGACGGTATCGAAGGTAACGGCTTGTCGGCACTGCAAACCTATATCGCGCAGCAGATGAAAGTCTCCAGCGTAACGGTGCAGGATATGCACCATTACATTACCGATCACCATCAGGCGTTTGATCTCTCTTCCAGCAACGACGGTGACGACAAACTGTACGGCGGTGCGGGCAATGACATCCTGTTTGGTCAGGGTGGCAATGACCTGCTTAACGGTGGTGAAGGTAACGACATCCTGTACGGCGGCAGCGGCAACGATATCTTGATCGGCGGTAAGGGCAACGACACGCTGATTGGTGGCTCAGGGGCGG
>NZ_JAGFPF010000579.1:0-1183 GCF_025962695.1 Candidatus Symbiopectobacterium sp. NZEC135
AGAGATGCCAAAATTGAAGATAACGAGATAGAGGAAAGAATATCATGGCGACGTTAACTGGAGTAAAAGCCATTTTTTCCGGGAGCAATCCCGGTATGGAAGAAAATGCGACGCAAAGTTTAGAACACATTGTTTTAAATGCCATAAAGCAAAAAGCAAAACAGGGGAAGAAAGGTCACGAGGAAAGTGCCTTACCCCCTGTGGCACTTTCTCACGCCTCGCTATGCGCAACACTGCCGGAACTGCATGCCAGTCTGGGCAAATGGAGCGAAACCGGACGAAGAAAAGTCAATCTGCCGATGCAGCCAGAAACGCGCACGGCGGTGAGCAGGGCAACCAATAGCAACGTTACTGAGGCGCAGCTCGCTAAGGGTATACCAACGAGTAAAACAGCAGTACACCATGATTTATCCGCCTTTTCTGCCGGTGCGGGAGAAAAAATGGCGCTAGTCGGTGGGTTGCAGGGGCAGTCTGGCGCCATGGCACTTCAGGAGCGTCGTGATATGCCACTTTCCCACGCGATAGTGAGTCAGGTTCAGGTAGCCGATGCGACTGTTTTGCCCTCTACCGGTGCGCCTTCAGACGCGCCTGGCCCCAGACCTGAAAGAGAGCATTCACCCTCTGGTATTCCGCTAACCAGCGATGCGCAACACCGCGCCTTCACGGGGGATACTGCGGCACGTGGTGCTGATAACGCGTTCGCAGGGACGGGCCGGCAGACGCTCCCCTCTGAGGCAATGCTCAGAAACCTCGGTAACGCAGCGTTAAATGAGACCACGTCAGAGAGCCAATTATTGTACCGCTTTTCGGATTGGGGTGATGGCCATCAGGTCAATGTGCTGTTAGGCGGGCACGCCAAAGCACCGCATGTTTTGCACGTGTCTGATCCGTTGGTTCACCAGCGATTAGCGGATTATGAGGGCCAGGGGCAAGGCGATCCGGAATGGGTGTTTTCTGAGGAAGATGAGCAGCCAAAGAAAGAGCAAAACACCTTTGCCGATGAGGAAAATGCGTGATTGGTCAACATCTACGCGGCTATTCACAGCGCGAGCTAGCCGAGCGTCTCAGCGTGAAAGCGTGGCAGGACCAAGGCTTTGACGTGTGTCAGCGCCTGGTGCCCGGCAATCACCTGCTGCATTTTATCGCAGATAGCGGGTGGGAAGGCATTATCGATCTGGAGAGA
>NZ_JAGFPF010000057.1:0-27396 GCF_025962695.1 Candidatus Symbiopectobacterium sp. NZEC135
AATTCCTACTAAGGTCGCCCGATGACGCCAGAATCCGTAATGGCTTTAGGCTATGAAGCAATGAAGGTCGCACTGGCGCTCGCAGCTCCGCCTCTACTATCAGCGCTGTTCAGCGGCTTGATTATCAGTCTGTTACAGGCTGCAACCCAGATCAACGAAATGACGCTCTCCTTCATCCCGAAAATTCTGACGGTGTTTTTCACACTGGTGATTGCGGGACCCTGGATGCTTAGCTTGATGCTGGATTACATGCGCACCTTGTTCGGCCAACTGCCGACAATCATTGGCTAGCCATGCTGACGCTTGATAGCACACAGTGGGAACTTTGGGTCAATCAGTTCCTGTTGCCTCTGGTACGTATCATGGCGTTAATTACTACCTGCCCGGTATTTAATGAACGCGCGGTACCAGCACGGGTAAAAATCTACCTGGCACTCGTTATTACCCTGCTGGTCGCCCCCTATTTGCCGACCACTACCACACCGCTATTTTCTGTCGGTGGCGTGTGGGTCATTATTCAGCAGTTACTTATCGGTGCTGCACTTGGCGTTACCATGCAGTTGGCCTTCGCTGCCGTCAGATTATCGGGTGAACTCATCGGTATGCAAATGGGGTTGGCCTTTGCCACCTTTTTTGACCCCACTGGTGGGCCGAATATGCAGGTACTGGCACGCTTTCTCAATATCCTGGCGATGTTGCTGTTTATGGCATTTAACGGCCATTTGTGGATGATATCCCTGATTGCCGACAGCTTTTATACTCTGCCAATCAGCACGGTCCCCCTCAGCGGTGATGGTTTTCTGGGGCTGGCGCGGGCAGGCAGCATGATTTTCATCAATGGCATGATGCTGGCCCTGCCGTTGATTACGTTGCTGCTGACGCTAAACATCGCTCTCGGCTTGTTAAACCGCGTTGCCCCTCAGCTCACCGTATTTGTCATTGGTTTTCCACTGACATTGACTGCGGGTATCATGACGTTCGGTATGCTGATTTTCCTACTAGCCCCCTTCACCGAGCACTTATTCAGTGAAATCTTCAATGTTCTTGCCGACGTAATAACAAAACTGTCGCGGGCCCCCTGATAGACAATGCTTTCAGGCTTTGCCAACGCAGTGACTTCAATTGCGCAGATTGCGCATTCAGGCAGATAAGGGAATAAAAACAAAAAACGGCACGCCATTTAAAAAATGACATGCCCAAAGAACACGCCCGGTTTAAGCGTATTCAAATCTGTGCCGCATCACTGTTTTTACCTGTTGATTTGGAACAGTGACATTCCCTGCATATTTTGATAGGTGGTGTAGGCCGCCTGCAAAGAGGCTTGCTGCATGATGTAGGACGAAATAGCAGGTACCCAGTCCGTATCCACTAACGCACTCTTGGCCTGCGTGTTAGCCAGCTTGCGATCGGCACCAATGGCATCAAGCTGATCGAGCTCTTGCGACTGGATACCAACCCCTGACTCGACGGAGGAGACGTTGTTCAGTGAATTGCGTAACCCCCGGTTTGCCGTAGCTAATGCAACCTGAAGCGCCTCTTGTGCAGCGGTATCACCTTCCGCAATAGGCGTTTTCAAGGCATTAATGGCGATATCCAGAGTGGCAAACAGATCTTTCTGCACTGATCCATTGGGTTCTTTTACCGCATCACCTGTCGCATTATTGAATACGTCCGGCCCGATACTACTCACCGTCATGGTACGGTTCGAATCGACCTGCTGAGAAATCGGCGTATAACCACCGACATAACTCACGACTTTAGTGGTTGGATCCTGTACGTAGGGCGCTGTTGTTGTCTGGTAACCGGCAAAAATGTAGTTGCCGTTGCCATCCGTGGTATTAGCGATGTTCAGCAACTGCGCTTTGAGACCTTCCAGTGCTTGAGCCTGAGTTGTGCGATCGTCATTACTTTTTATGCCGCCCGAACTGATCACTTCAGTAGACGCCGTGGTAACCGCGTTAACAATACTGCCCAATACTGACAATTCTAGAGACATGTTCTGGCGAGAAAACGTTCTGGCCAGCGTGAACTGGTCCGTTTCTGCCTGCGCCTGACCGATCATGATTGCCTGAGACGCAGCGATAGGATCGTCTGAAGGGGTGGTGACCTTGGTGCCCGTGGCCAATTGCTCGCCCGCTTTTTGCCAAAGGGACTGACCATTCAGAATACCGTTCACATTCTGCTGGTATATCATGCTGGTACTTAAACGCATGGTATAAATTCCTCTTTCTTCGATCGCCAATTAGCTGCGCATGGAGAGCAGCGCATCAAAAAGTGCCTGTGCGGTTTGAACCACTTGCGCATTCGCCATGTAATACTGCTGGTAACGCATCAAATCGCCGTATTCTTCGTCAAGGTTTACGCCGGATACAGACTGCTGCTCGGCCGTTAACTGTTTCACCACATTCAACTGTGACGTATTATTGATTTTCAGCGTGCTGGTCTGATTACCGATATCCCCGACGATGCTCGCATACGCCCCCGAGAAGGTGGCATTACCACCAACGACTTTCAGATTCTGCAAAGCTAACAGCGCCTTGGCATTGGTATTATCGCTCGGTCCGCCTGATTCACCGGGCACTTGATTGCCATTTTCGTCGAGCTTGGTCGATGCTGCCGCCACTTTATTCGGGTCGGAGATAGCGACCTTCATACCAATAATCACGTCGCTGACCGGTTTGAGCAAATAGGTGTCGCCAGCTGTCAAGGGGCTGCTTCCTGCTGTGACGGTAACTTCAAGACCATCAAAGGTGAGTTTCCCGGTAACAGGATCCGGTGTCAGACCCGTCACTGTGGTATTGGTTGCTGTGCGAGTCACATCCCACGATGTCCCGTTAAAGCGCACCGAGTAATCCGTAGCCTGCACAGCGGAAGTATCTTTATAAGAAACGCTCAAGACCGCCTTGCCGGTATTTCTGCTGTTCTCGTAAGCGACAGGGTCACCAAAATCAAAGAAATTCTCGCCAGGTTTACCCTCATAATCATACCCGGCTTTATGTTGGGTATTAAACGCATCCGAGAAGGCCAGCGCCAATTGGTTGACCTGGTTACGTGTAGTATCGAGGGTATCGTTTCTAAAAGAGATTAACCCGCCGAGTTTACCGCCGGAGATGGAACTGTCACGCAGCTCGCTGACGCCCACGGTAGGATCGTCATAGCCTATTGCAACACGCTGCGGATCACTGCTGGAAGCAACCGTGACCAAATCAAAGCTGCGCGTGCCCTGAACCAGGTTCATACCATTTTTCAGCGAGACGTGGTAAATCGAGCCATCTTGCACCGTGACATCCACGCCCACCAGTTTATTAAGATCATTCACCAACTGATCGCGCTGATCCAGCAGATCATTGGGCTGAGCCCCCTGATTAGCACCCTGCAAACGCGTAATCTCTTTGTTGAGATTAGCAATCTGACTGGAGTAGGTATTTACCTGGCCGAGCACACTTTTAATTTCGCTGTTAATGCTGGAATCCATGTCGCGCAGGTATTTATCGGTAACCTTAAACTGGTTCACTAACCCTTGCGCTTTACCGATCATGGTTTGACGCGCAGAAGAGTCACCTGCGTTATTGGCAACGTTTTGCAGGTTGGTAAAAAACTCCTGCAAGGAAGACGAGAGATTGGTGGTACTGCTTGCCAGCAGGTTATCGATTTTGGAGATCTGCTCGTAGCTGGTGGTCACCGAACTGCTGGTGCTTTGCGCGGCACGCAGTTGGTTGGCAATAAAATCGTTGTAATCACGATTGATTGAAACCAAATTCACACCGTTACCAACATAGGCATTACCGTTCTTCGTGCCCGAGGCTTGTTCAAGCAGCACGGTCTGGCGGCTATATCCAGTCACCGCTTGGTTACTGATATTGTTACTGACCGCGCTTAATGCTGCTTGCGCTGCCTTCAGCCCACTCATCGCAGTATTTACTAAATTGGCCATCTAAACGTCCTTTCCACGGGCATGAATCCCCTACAAATAAAATCTGTACAGAAAGTGATTGACTCCACTTTCATCGCTAATACCAGTTATCGGCAAGACAGGGAAAATCTTCAGAAAAAAATCAAAACAGTTGGCTTAAATCATGGGTATACGCTTTGACCGCTTTTTCGCTGGTATTCTTCATCTGCTGGATCATGTTGATCAGTTTTTGCGCATACTGCGGATCGGTCGCATAGCCCGCGCGCTGCAACGCGTGCGCAGCTTGCTCAGCCGTTCCCGCTGCCGC
Source organism: Candidatus Symbiopectobacterium sp. NZEC135 (assembly GCF_025962695.1). Lineage (NCBI taxonomy): Bacteria > Pseudomonadati > Pseudomonadota > Gammaproteobacteria > Enterobacterales > Enterobacteriaceae > Symbiopectobacterium > Candidatus Symbiopectobacterium sp. NZEC135. Next base: position 4,221 of record NZ_JAGFPF010000057.1, read on the forward strand.
AACGTTGCTGTAACGCGGGTTTTTAGTCAACAAGTTGACGTAATCACCCAGCGCATCCATATAGGAGTCATACACTCGGAAGCTTGCCTTGACCTTCTTGGCCACGCCATCTTCATACTCGGTCGTGGTGATCTCGGTGACAGGACCATCCCAGTTACTGCCGGCTTTAATACCAAACAGGTTGTGGCTTGGGCGACCATCGGCGGTCGGGATTTCGCGCTGCCCCCAACCGGATTCCAGCGCCGCCTGTGCCATAATCAGATGATGAGGGATACCACTTTGCTGGCTGGCAATTTGTGCTGGTACGGCAAGTTGTGAAACAAAATTACTGCTCGACAGAGGCAATGCCGACCCCATGGAAGGCAGTTTGGGCACGGCTTTGCGCACCATTTGCTCCACTTCGGCTGTCGGCATGGTTCTGAGCAGGGCACCGTCAAAACGTAACGGAACAGCAGGAGCATTGTCCTCTGCTGCTTGCTCAGAGGGCACCACCCCATTTTGCGTCGCCGTCAGTTGCCTGACCATCACATCCGCCAAGCCGAGCCCTTTACCGGAAGCGATTTGCTGCCCTACCTGCTGGTCATACATTGAGGTATAAAGCCGCGTTTGGTCGTTATTCAGCAACCCATCTTCCATCGACGCCGAACGCATGCTCTTCATCATCAACTGGACAAAAATGCCTTCCATCTGGCGCGCAACCGCTCGAATCCCCTCTTTACTCTGCGGATCGCTGGAAACTTCTCGCTTGAGCGAATTCAATGACTGCGCGTCATACGCAGCATTATTGAGCGACTGAATATCGGCCATATTAGATGATTTCCAGTTTAGCGCGCAGGCAACCCGCACTCTGCATCGCTTGTAGAATTGACATCAGTTCCATCGGCGTTGCGCCCAAGGAGTTCAGTGCGCGCACCACATTGTTCAGGTTGGCACTGGCATTAACCCGTTGCAATGCACCACCACCCTGCTGGAGCGATATCTCGGTTTGCGGCGTCACCACCGTTTGACCACCGGCCAATGGCGTGTCCGGTTGACTGACCACATTTTGCTGGTTGATAGTGACAGAGAGATTACCTTGTGCAATGGCACAGCTTTGCAGGGTCACTTCGCGGTTCATCACCACCGATCCGGTGCGAGAGTTAACGATAACTTTGGCATCCTGAACGCCGATATTGACATCGAGATTTTGGACATCAGCGAGGAAACGCACCTGGGAGCTGTTACCGCGGGGCGCAATGACTTGAATGGTACGTGAATCCACAGGTGTCGCACTGCCACCCAATCCTGAGCGGTTAATAGCATCACTAACGCGCTGAGCCATGGAGAAGTCATCCTGCTTCAGTTGCAGCATGATCAAATTAGAGGCACCAAAGGTGGAAGGCAGTTCACGCTCTATCACCGCACCGTTGGTAATACGCCCCCCTGCCAACTGGTTAACCTGTACGCTGCTGCCACCGGCGGCAGCGCCTGCACCGCCGACCAGAACGTTACCCTGCGCCAATGCATAAACCTGATTGTCCACCCCTTTGAGTGGGGTCATCAATAAGGTCCCGCCGCGCAAACTTTTGGCATTACCCATCGAAGAAACCACCACGTCGATGGCCTGTCCAGCACGACCAAAAGCAGGCAGTTTCGCCGTGACCATGACTGCCGCCACGTTTTTCAACTGCATATTGGTCCCGGCCGGTACGGTGATACCCAATTGTGACAGCATGTTAGTCAGGGTTTGAGTAGTAAACGGGGTTTGCATCGTCTGGTCTCCCGACCCATCGAGCCCAACCACCAAACCATAACCAATCAACGAGTTTTCCCGTACGCCTTGTATATCAACAAGGTCACGGATCCTGTCGGCCTGCGAGGGCGCAGGCAAGAAAGCCACTAAGGCTAACATCAGGCTAAAAAACGACGCGATCCGCATTCTGTACCTCTTTACTTAGCTTAGAACGGAGAAACGTTGAGGAAGAAGCGCTGCAACCAACCCATATTTTGCGCTTCATTGATGTAACCGTTGCCCACATATTCAATACGCGCATCCGCCACCTGCGTGGAAGGCACTGAGTTAGTACCGCTGATGGTTCTCGGGTTCACGATACCGGAAAAACGGATAAATTCAGTGCCTTGATTGATAGCAATCTGCTTTTCACCCACTACCTGCAAGTTACCGTTGGCCAGCACCTGCCCTACGGTCACCGTAATCGTACCGCTGAAGGTGTTATTGGCATTGGCACCGCCCTTACCGGCGAAGTCATTTTTACCCTCGGCGGCCAGATCGGCGCGATTATTACCCAGCGGCCCTTCAAGGTAGCGCGGCACTGTGGTTACGCCAAACGAGGAGGAACCGTCACGACTGGCAGAAGCGGAAGAGCTTTTACTGGCGCTGACGTTTTCCTGCAAAACGATGGTCAAAATATCACCAACATTGCGTGGGCGCCGATCTTCAAACATCGGCTGGTAGCCATAATTCATCGGCTGCACCGCCTGGAAAATTGAGCCATTGGGCGCGGCTGCCGTTGGTGGCGCAGGCTGGGCAGAGGTGGGGCCGGTAACCACTTTATCATGAGGAATATAGGCGCAACCGCTTAGCGTCAACATCACGACCAACGCCAGCGAACGCGGCTGGCACAACGGTTTGATCACCGGCTTTTGCATCATCATCACTACGGATATCGCCTTAAAGGTTGCCCATTTAATCATGCTCAACGGGGCAATGACAGGGATAAAGCGGGTAACCGAAGCATCGCCGTTTTATCCATATCACCGCCCCGTCAATCACCCGGTTTTATAACTGGGTCAGTTTTTGCAACATCTGATCGGAAGAGGAGATCGCCTTACTGTTGATCTCATACGCACGCTGCGTCTGGATCATTGAGACCAATTCTTCCGCCACGTTAACGTTAGAGGTTTCCACATATTTTTGCATCAACAGCCCTGCACCGTTCAGCCCAGGGTTGGTTTCATTGGGCGCCCCGGAACTGGTGGTTTCCAGATAAAGGTTTTCACCAATGCTTTCCAACCCACTGTCATTGATGAAGGTTGCCAGCGTCAGTTGACCAATCTGGTTCAGTGCCGTCTGTCCCTGCAATTTCACGCTGACGATACCGTCACGACCGATTGAAAGCTCGGTGGCATTAGCAGGAATAGTAATGGCTGGCTGTACCAGATAGCCACTTGAGGTCACCAGTTGCCCGTTTCCGTCAAATTGGAACGCGCCATCACGGGTATACGCGGTAGTCCCATCAGGCATCTGTACCTGAAAGAAACCTTGCCCACGAATCGCCACGTCTTTGGAATTACCGGTTTCAGAAATGCCACCCTGCGTGTGAATACGCTCAGTTGAAACAGGGCGTACACCCGTACCCAATTGCAACCCAGAAGGTAAGGTCGTTTGTTCAGAAGACTGCGCACCCGGTTGACGAATGGTTTGATACAGCAGATCCTCAAACACGGCACGTTGACGTTTAAAGCCATTGGTGCTGACGTTCGCCAGGTTGTTGGAGATAACATCCATATTGGTTTGCTGTGCGTTCAAACCGGTCTTTGCAATCCATAATGAACGGATCATAAAACAACTCCTTCACGCAATGGGCGTGTTAGCTGATTGCCAATAGCTGATTGGCGCTCTGAGCATTAGTGTCGGCACTGCTAATCACTTTCATCTGCATATCAAAGCGACGTGAGTTAGCAATCATATCCACCAGGGTACCAACCGAATCGACATTGCTGCCTTCGAGTACACCAGGCATAACGCGCACGGTGGGATCGTTCTGCAATACATTGCCGCGCTGCTGCTGAGCCGCTGGCGTCAAACGAAAAAGGCCATCGTCAGAACGGGTGACTTCTTGTCCCGTCGCTTTTACCAGCTTCAGGCGGCCCAACTGCGCAATGGTATTGGGTGCATCACCCGCATTCAGAGAAGAGATAGTGCCATCGGCAGAGATACTGATTTGCGCATTGGGGGGAATCTCGATCGGACCACCATCGCCCATTACAAGGCGTCCCTGGATAGTCAACTGCCCATCGGCATTGAGTTCCATATTACCGTTACGGGTATAGGCTTCACCGTTAGCGGTTTGCACGGCCAACCAACTCTCTTTAGGCAGAGCAACGTCCATGGAACGACCGGTGTAATCCATGACACCTTCCGACATATCCGCGCCCGGTGTAGAAGCAACAACCAGCGTCCGAGTGTGATTCGTCGGCCCATTAATGGGGACGGCACGCAGCGCCGCCAACTGAGACTTAAAACCCGGTGTTGATGCATTAGCCAAGTTGTTGGCAGTAATCGCCTGCTTTTCAAGTGACTGACTGGCACCACCCATCGCGGTATAAATAACGTGATCCATGGAGTCTCTCCGCTAAACGATTAACGCATACTGACAAGCGTTTGCAGGATGGAGTCCTGCGTTTTAATGGTTTGCGCGTTAGACTGGTAGAAGCGTTGGGCAACAATCATATCCACCAACTCTTTACTCATATCCACGTTGGAGCCTTCTGTCATATTGCCCAGCAACGTCCCCATGCTCCCCACGCCCGCCTGGCCGACAACCGGTTGACCGGATTTGTCTGTACTGGACCAAGCGTTATCGCCCTCAATGGACAGGCCTTCTGGGTTGGAGAAACTGGCCAATGCTATCTGACCTAAGGATTGCGTTTTGTCGTTGGAATATTTACCGGTAATCACACCGCCATCGCTGACGCTATAGCCAACCAGGCTGCCCGGGCCGTAACCGTTCTGCACAGGTGCTTTGTTGCTGTTGCCGCCAAAGTTTTGTTGCACGCTGCCTGCAAAATCAAGCGTAAATGACGATGCCAGCGATCCATCCAGTGATGGCAATGGAATGGTACTGGTCCCAGTAACGACGGTCGCAACCGGTGGGGTGCCGAGCATTTGCGTCTGCGTCTGTGCTTTCAACGCACCGCTTTCGGTGAATTCCAGTTCAAGTTTGGTGAATGCCGATCCGGTAACAGAGCCATCCTGCACGTTTACGTTCCACTTGTTATTGCCGGTCTTCTCGAAATACAACCCAATGTTATGGGGGTTACCCAAGGTATCGTAAACGGTAATGGAACCTTTGTAGTTTGCCGTTTCCTTGTTAGCCGGATCAAAGGTCTTAACCGCATCGGAGGAGTTCAAGTTGGCAACAATGGAGGCGATAGTGGTCTGCTGGGCAGCCATTGGCGTTTCAGGGATCGTCAACGGCACCGGGTCCGCCCCTTGCTGAATGGCCGGCGGTGTGCCAGCAACCGGATAGCCCGTCAGCAACATACCTTGCATATTGACGATATTGCGAGTCGCACCATCCAGTGTGAACTGGCCGTTGCGGCTAAAGTAAACTGAGCCGCTGCTGTCCTGTAAACGAAAGAAGCCATTTCCGCTGATTGCCACATCCAGCGCACGCGTACTCGAGTTCAGCGAACCGTCGCCGAAATCCTGTAGCGTGGAAGCCACTTTTGTCCCTAAGCCCGTACCACCCGCAAATAAATCGGCAAATGCGATGGTACCCGTTTTAAAACCAACAGTCGCTGAGTTGGCGATGTTGTTGCCAATAACGTCCAGTTGCTTCGATGCGGCATTCAAGCCGCTGACCGCTTGGTAAAAACTCATGGTGCTCTCCGGGGAAATCGGTTAATTCATGTTTCAGAAACGGTTTCAAGGTAAGCCGGGTTCTGTGCGTAACGCTGTCATTGAGTTACAAAATCTGCCGCACGTCGTCCAACGTCGCTTTGCCTTGTAGCCCCAGATCCAACTGGGCACCAGAGTCATTGCGAACCACCCCATTAACCAGGGCATAACGTAATGGCTGTACAGTTTGTTGCGCGCCACTGGTGCTGGCGGCAACGGTAAAGGTGTAAGAACCGTCAGGTGCCGCTGTACCGTCGGTCAGCTTGCCATTCCATCCCCAAGAGTGCACACCCGCTGTCTGTGCGCCAAGCTCTTGAGTGCTCACCACCTTACCGGTGCTGTCACTGATGGTGACCGTAACGTTATCTGCTGCACTTTCCAGCTCAAGGCCAAACGGGGTACTGGTTTCTTTGCCCACCAGAATCTCGTTACCCGGCACCATCACACCATGACCAATTAAGGTGGTTGCCTGAATGGACTGGTTATTGTTGATCTGCCCGGAAATAGACCCCAAAGTAGTGTTCAACTTCTCAATGCCGCTGACCGTGTTCAACTGCGCCAACTGACTTACCAGTTGGTTGTTGTCCATGGGGTTGGTGGGATCCTGGTTTTTTAACTGGGCAACCAGCAGCGTCAAAAATTGATTCTGCAGATCGGCACTGGTGTTTGCCGTTACCGATGTTGACGAACCGCTGGTACTGCTCGTTTTGCTGGCGGAAGTAGTATCATTAACCGTGACCGACATTTGCACGTATCTCCCGATTATTGCCCAAGGGTCAATGTTTTCAGCATCATCGTCTTGGTGGTATTAAGCACCTCAACGTTGGCCTGATAACTGCGCGATGCAGAGATGGTGTTGACCATCTCCGCAACCGGATCCACGTTTGGCATACGCACATAACCTTGCCCATCAGCCAACGGATTACCGGGTTCATAAACCAGACGAGCGGGTGAAGTGTCTTCAATAACATTCGCCACCCTCACGCCACCGGTCGCCTGTCCTGCGGGGGCTGCCACCTCGAACACCACCTGTTTGGCGCGATAGGGCTGCCCATCAGGACCGGTCACGCTGTCTGCGTTTGCCAGGTTACTGGCACTGACGTTCAAACGCTGAGATTGCGCTGAGAGCGCGGAACCGGAAATATCAAAAATGCTTAGCAGTGACATAACGCCTTAGCCTCCTCTTCCATCGCGCTCATTAGGAACCTGATTGCAGCACTGACATCATGCCTTTGATCTGACCGCCTAATACGGTGAGACTGGTTTGATATTTCAGGCTGTTGTCGGCAAAATTGGTACGTTCGCGATCCATATCCACCGTGTTGCCATCCAGTGCAGGTTGATCAGGAACGCGATACAACATATCCAGCTCTGGTGGCTGGAAATTCTGTGCCGGAATATGGCGAGCGGAGGTGGTTTTCAACGCAATGCCTGTGCCGTTCACTCTGCCTTGATCCATCACTTTGTTGAGTTGGCTGGCAAAATCGATATCTCGCGCCTGATAACCCGGCGTGTCAGCATTGGCGATATTCGCCGCCAGGATTTCCTGTCGTTGGGCACGCAGATTCAACGCTTCTTGTTGAAACCGGAATGAGGCGTCAAGTTTGTCAAGCATGCTCCCTCCGCAAATGAGAATTTGGAGCAGCTAGGATAATTCCGATGTTGATAACGTCATCGCGAGAATAAGCGTAAAATGCAACGCTATTTGTTGCCTTAACGCCCCCTTAAGACCGTTACACTAAGCAAGGCCGTGATTATCAAGAGGTGACGTCAGTGAAAACCCGGTTTTACTCTATTTTTTTTGCACTGCTCGCCAGCCTGATAGGGGGGATAAACGTTACCGCTGCTGCGGATTTGCAGACGCAACTCGAGCGGTTTTTTCACGCCCGTTTCCCGGACAAGCAAACCAGCCTTACCGTCGTTGTCAAAACACCGCAGGAGCAATGGCCGCAGTGTGAAGCCCCGCTGCTGGCGTTATCGAACAATACGCGCGTGTGGGGCAATGTCAGTGTCTCCGTTCGCTGCGGTGAGCAGCGGCGTTTCATTCAGACGGAAGTGCAAGTCACCGGGAATTATCTGGTTAGTGCCCGCCCTTTGCGGCGCGGTGTTACCCTGACCGCGGCAGACCTGCGCCAAACTACGGGACGGTTGGATCTCCTACCGCCGCGCGCACTATTGCTCCCCAAAGATGCCATGGGTGCGGTATTATTACGCGACCTCCCGCCTGGCCAACCGCTCACCAGTGCGATGCTACGGCGAGCGTGGGTGGTCAAATCCGGCCAAACGGTGCAGGTGCTGGCACAAGGCGTGGGTTTTAGCATCAATAGTGAAGGGAAAGCGATGGGCAATGCTGCTGCCGGACAGTCGGTGCGCATACGTATGGCATCAGGGCAAATCGTTAATGGCGTTGCCGGTGAAGACGGTGTTATTTACATTGCGCAATAATAAATTAAAGTATTTGCCGTTGTTGCCGATGATACTAACAGAGTAAATTTTGCGTCGCCCCTTCCCTTCGTGTGACGTTTGTGTAAACCTGAGTGGAATCAGGTTATTATTTAACCTTTTGACACCTCATTTTAGAGGGTAAGATTATGAGCATTGAACGTACCCAGCCGCTGAAGCCCGTTAGTCAAGTACAGTCTCGCGATGCCAGTGAAGCGACGAAGCAAAAACGTGTACAGACGCCTGTGCAGGGCGAAGTGACCGGGACCCAGGTTAAGCTGAGTGACGCCCAAGCGCGTTTGATGCAACCCGGCACGCAAGATATCGATATGAATCGCGTGGAAACGCTGAAGCAGGCCATCCGTGATGGTTCTTTGCAGATTGATGCGGGTAAAATCGCAGATGCACTGATCAAAGATACTCAAGACTTCTTAGCGAATAATTGATACTTATGGAAAAATTGCAAGCAACCCTCGATGCGGTTCTGGAGAATCTGAGCCAATTGAGCGGTATTTTATCTGAAGAGCAAACTCTGCTCTGCGCGGGTCATATCAATAGTGTAGCGCTACAGAAAGTCACTGATATCAAAAGTGCCACGTTAGCGACAGTGCAATACCTTGATAAGAATCGGCAAGAGATTGAAGTGCGCTTGCAACTCCAGGCTCCCTATGAAACCGATACTGTATTGTTTGAGCGTTGGCAAGCAATTCAGACACTCACCGCACGTTTGCATGATATGAATAAACACAACGGTATGTTGTTAAACCAACACATTAGTTATACCAATGAAGCCATTGCCATACTGAAACCGCGCCACGGTCAGAGCCTGTATGGGCCTGATGGACAATCAGCGGGATTGGTGATTGGCGGCAGAAAAATCAATCTCTAGCACCATATCTTGCACCCAACCTGTCACTCATAATTAACCGCTATCTCGACTTGTCGTATATCTATTGGGCGATAAACCCGACCTTTTCCTTCCAGAAAATAGGTAAAGCGAAATTCGCTGGTGGCCGGTAATCCCCTGAAGGCTTGGGTCTCTCCACTACCACCGTCAATGTCGGCACAGCGCTGTACGGTGCACAATTTAACGCGCAAGCCAGGATCATATATCCCATCAACCGCATAACGCCAATAAACCACAGTGATCGAATTCTGCGGGCTGACCCCCTGAATTGGAGTCGGTGCCAGGGGCGCGGAGTTAAACAGTTGGCCGCGGTAAGTCAACGTTACCCCGGACTTACTGGCGTTCCAGCCCCCTTGCGCCGCAAAGACTGCCAAAGGCGCAAACAGTAGTGCCAACACTGAAAAGCATTTGAGGTTCACTGAGCCTCCCCAATCATTGCCGTCATTCTTATCTGACGGCTGTCGCTAATTTCAAGATTGGAGAGCACCGCCATCTGCGGCAAACTGCGATGCAAGAAGCGCGCTAACAGACCACGCAACGCATGGTTGACGAGCAGCACTGGCGGAGCCCCCAGCATTTCCTGACGACTGAGTGCCTGCTTGGCCTGCACCAGCAGTCGATCGGCCAGCCCCGGTTCCAGACCGCCGCCGCCTTGCAGCGCTTGCAATAAGATACGTTCCAGCGAACTATCCAAACCAATCACCTGCAACTCGCCCTCACCCGGGAACCATTGTTGGGTGATGGCTCGGCCCAAGGCTACCCGCACCACGGTGGTGAGTTCATAAGGATCCGGTTGAACTGGCGCATGTTCTGCCAGCGTTTCAATGATGGTGCGCATATCGCGAATAGACACTTTCTCTTTCAGCAGATTTTGCAACACCTTGTGCAGCGTGGTCAGCGTAACCACGCTGGGGATCAAATCTTCAGTCAGTTTCGGCATCTCCTGCGAGACGCGATCCATCAGTTGCTGCGCTTCCTGACGGCCAAACAATTCGCTCGCATAGAGGCCAATCAGGTGATTAAGGTGCGTGACCACCACGGTACTCGCCTCCACTACCGTATAACCTTGCGTTTGTGCCTGTTCTTTCAAGACACCTTCAATCCAAACGGCCGGTAGGCCAAAGGCCGGATCTTGTGTCTTATCGCCTGGTAACTCGCCAAACGCATTTCCCGGGTTAATCGCCATCCAGCGGCCGGGATAAGCTTCACCGTGCCCCACTTCAACGCCCTTCATCAGGATGCGATAGCTTGCAGGTGGCAATTCCATGTTGTCCCGTATGTGCACCACGGGCGGCAAGAATCCCATCTCTTGCGCGAATTTTTTACGGATACTACGAATTCGCCCCAACAACTCGCCATCTTGCTGGTGATCGACCATCGGAATCAGCCGATAGCCAACCTCCATGCCCAGCGGATCTTCTAATTGTACATCAGACCAGGTGGCTTCAATGACTTTAGGTTTCTCATGCTGTTGCGGTTCGACACCCGCGGCAGGTGCCGTATTTTCGCGTTGCTTCATCCACCAGGCCAGCCCCAGCAACGCGGCAGTGAACAGCAGGAATACAAAGTTGGGCATGCCTGGCACCATGCCGATGAGCCCCAGTACCGCCGCACTCAGAACCATTACCCGCGGATTGTTAAATAACTGGGTGACCATCTGCTGACCAACATCCTGGTCAGTGCTGACGCGGGTCACGATCACCCCCGCCGCCGTGGAGATAACCAACGCCGGTATCTGGGCAACCAAACCATCACCGATGGTCAGCAGCGTATAGCTTTCTGCCGCTTGCCCCATCGCCATATTGTGTTGTACCACCCCAACCAGCAACCCGCCGACAATGTTGATCACCATGATGATCAAACCGGCGACGGCATCCCCGCGCACAAACTTACTGGCACCGTCCATTGAGCCGTAGAAATCGGCTTCCTGAGTCACTTCTGCGCGGCGTTTTTTCGCTTCATCTTCGCCGATCAAACCAGCGTTCAAATCCGCATCAATGGCCATCTGTTTGCCTGGCATTCCATCCAGTACGAAGCGGGCACCGACTTCAGCAATACGCCCAGCACCCTTGGTGATAACCATAAAGTTAATCAATACCAGGATGATGAACACCACGATACCGATGGCAAAGTTGCCTCCCACCAAGAAGTGACCGAAAGCCTCCACCACGCGCCCAGCCGCCGCCGTGCCAGTGTGACCTTCCAGCAAAATGATACGCGTCGAAGCGACGTTCAAGGACAGGCGCAGCAAGGTAGAGAACAGCAAAATGGTAGGGAAGGCAGCAAAATCCAGCGTGCGCTGGGTAAACATCGCCACCAACAGCACCATGATAGACAGCGCTATATTGAAGGTAAACAGCAAATCCAGAATGAAGGGCGGCAACGGCAGCACCATCATGGAAAGGATCAGCAGGATGAGAACCGGGCCAGCCAATATTTGCCACTGAGTATTTTTAAAGGATGTCGGTAATCGCAGTAAAGAGGCCAAATCAGGCATCGGTATTCATCTCTTCATGTGGTACAAAATCGAGCGCCGTCGGGACAGGAAGGTTTTTAGGTTTACGCGGGATGAGTCCCCCCTCACGCCGCCAGCGTCTTAGCTGGTAAACCCATGCCAATACTTCCGCCACGGCAGCATACAGTGTTGCCGGAATATGTTCGCCTATTTCCGCATGGCGGAACAGTGCACGCGCCAACGGCGGTGCCTCCAAAACGGGGATACGGTGCTCAGCGCCAAGCTCGCGGATGCGCAAAGCAATTTCGCCAGCACCTTTCGCCAACACCTTGGGTGCATTCATTTTTTTATCATCATATTGCAGGGCAACCGAATAGTGGGTCGGGTTGGTAACGATCACATCCGCTTTTGGCACATCAGCCATCATACGCCGCTGGGCCAACGCACGCTGCTGTTGCCGTATCCGCCCTTTCACATGTGGATCGCCTTCACTCTGCTTATGCTCATCGCGGATATCCTGTTTACTCATCCGCAATTTTTTAAAATGGCTCCACAGCTGCCAGAAAACGTCAAATGCCACCATGGGAATCAATCCCAGGATGACAAAGAAAGCGCATATTGCCACCAGCTCCAACGCATCACCGAGCGCAGCAATCGGCGGTTCAGACACCAAATGCAGCATCGCAGCCCAATTGTGCATTAAGAACCAAGCGGCAATGCTCCCCACCAATACGGATTTAAGGATGGCTTTAAACAGTTCGGCCAACACCTGTGAGGAAAATATACGCTTCAGGCCACTGATCGGGCTCAGCTTGGTCAGGTCGAATTTGATAGAACTGGGGCTGAACAGCACGCCACCTAATAGCATCGGAGACGCAATCGCTACCAACACTGCACCAACCATCAGAGGCATTAAGGCTGAAACGCCCTGCATCAGCAGCGATCCCAAATGTTGTAATAGCAGCTTGTCGTCCCGGAGCAAGCCAGGATCGAAATGAAGCCCCTGAGCCACCATGGCAGAAAGTTTTCGCGCCATGGCACTGCCACCCAGCCACAACAGCGCCAACCCGGAAATGAGCATTAACATCGAGGTCAGTTCGCGCGAACGCGGAATCTGCCCCTCCTCTCTCGCCTTCTCTTGTCGGTGGGGTGTGGGGGCCTCTGTTTTTTCAAGGTCGCTATCTTCAGCCACAGCCGTGTTCCGATCGCATACTGTCAGGTTGAGGAGTAACGCTTAGCATGACAAATGTCCGCAATCCTTATGGCTTGAACAACGAAGCAAACCTATAGCTTATTCAGGGATAGGGTAACACCAATAGAAACACCGTGACTGATCCACAAATCAATCACGGTGCCAGAGACGCGATAGTCAGTGGGAGGCTTTATATTGCCGCACTCCCTCTGACTGCATTAGAAGCCCAAGCTGTCAAGCAAGTCATCAACCTGATCCTGATTGGATACCACGCCTGCGGCGGTTTTATCCATCTGAGGACCATTGAGCAAGCTGTCATTTGGCCGTTTCTTCTCAGCCGATTGCTCTGGCATGTTTTCCAACAACACCATCAGCAATTGTTTTTCGATTTCCTGAATCACCGTCATCATGCGTTTGATAACCTGACCGGTCAGATCCTGGAAGTCTTGCGCCATCATGATTTCCATCAGTTGCGCATTGGTAAAAGAGGTGTGCTGCGGTACGTCATTCAAATAACTGCGCGTATCCGTGACCAGTTCTTTTGCTTGCGCCAGTTCAATCGGATTTTCGAACCATTGATCCCAACGCACTTTTAGCGCCTTGGCTTCTGTTTCCAGTTGGTTCTGGACGGGTTGTGCGGCTTCAACGCTGCTTAAAGCACGTTCTGCCGCCTGTGCCGTCATTTGCACAACATAGTCGAGGCGATCGCGCGCATCGGGAATCGCTTCCGCGGCCTCCGCAATGGCCTGATCCAAACCCAGTTCACGCAAGCTGTCACGCAGCATGCGCGTCAATTGGCCAATACGGGAAATGATCTCCGTTGCAGAAGCAGTATCATTCACCGGTGGCATAGGATGTGACGTCATACGATCCCCTTACATGCCTAATTTTTCGAAAATCTTATTCAGTTTTTCTTCCAAGGTCGCAGCGGTGAACGGCTTAACCACATAGCCGCTAGCGCCCGCCTGAGCGGCAGCAATGATGTTCTCTTTTTTCGCTTCCGCCGTGACCATCAGGACAGGCAGACTCGACAGAGAACCATCAGCACGGATCGTTTGCAGCAGCTCCAGACCATCCATATTGGGCATATTCCAGTCGGAAATCACAAAGTCAAAACCGCCTGCGCGCAATTTGTTCAACGCGTCAGCACCATCCTCTGCTTCTTCCACATTATTAAAGCCCAGTTCCTTCAGTAGGTTACGAACAATGCGGCGCATCGTCGAAAAGTCGTCCACTACCAAAAATCTGAGTTCTTTATCGGCCATACCTACTCCTAATTTTTATTGCTCCCTGGGAGCTGCTGTTGCTATATACGTAATGCCTGTCCGGCAGAAATTTGTGCCAACATACGCTGGCTCACCTGGCTTAAATCTACCACTTCATCGACGCCCCCCATCGCAATGGCTTCGCGTGGCATACCAAACACCACACAGCTTGCCTCATTTTGCGCCAGAGTGTAAGCGCCAGCCTGATGCATTGCCAGCATCCCGGCTGCGCCGTCGTTTCCCATCCCCGTGAGGATAACCCCCACAGCATTTCGTCCGGCATACTGTGCGACCGAACGAAATAATACGTCTACAGACGGACGGTGCCGGTTTACCGGCGGTCCGTCATTCAACCTGACCTGATAGTTGGCACCACTTTTCACCAACTCCAGATGGCGCGCGCCGGGTGCGATATACGCGTGCCCTGGCAAAACACGCTCACCATCTTCTGCTTCTTTTACCGTAATCTGACACAGTTTATTCAGACGCTCAGCAAAAGATTTGGTGAAACCTGGTGGCATATGCTGGGTTATCAGTAATGCCGGACTGGTTGCTGGCAGCGGTTGCAGCACCTGGCGAATAGCTTCGGTACCGCCCGTCGATGCGCCGATGGCGATCAGTTTTTCACTGCTGAGTATCGGCGTATGCTGAATAATTTTGGTCGGTTCGCTGGACGTACTGCGCTGCGGCAAGCGTGCTTTGGCCGCCATGCGAATTTTCTCAGCGATCATCTCGCTGTAGGCTAACATGCCTTCGCGGATCCCCAACTGCGGCTTGGTAACAAAATCCAGCGCCCCCAATTCCAACGCGCGTAACGTCACCTCGGACCCTTTTCCTGTCAGCGAAGAAACCATCACCACAGGCATCGGCCGCAAGCGCATCAGTTTTTCCAGAAAGTCCAATCCGTCCATGCGCGGCATTTCCACATCCAGCGTCAACACCTGCGGATTAAACTTTTTGATCAGATCGCGGGCAACCAGCGGATCGGGTGCGGTGGCAACCACTTCCATATCTGGATGGCTATTAATAATTTCCGTCATGATCTGACGCATAAGCGCTGAATCATCTACACAAAGTACTTTAATCTTGCTCATTATCTTTCCTTAGCCAGCCCATAGACCGTCTGCCCGCGCAAGTAGAACTCCCGACTGATCTGGCTGAAGTTTTCTGAATGGCCGGCAAATAATAACCCACCCGGCTTAAGCATAGGAACAAAGCGACGCAAAATACGCTCCTGCGTCTCTTTATCAAAGTAAATCATTATATTACGGCAGAAGATAGCATCAAAAGGAGCAGGAACATCCCAGGTTGGTGCCAACAGATTCAACTGTTGGAAATGCACCATCGCGGCGAGTTCCGGCCTTACGCGTACCAAACCGCTGTGAGGCCCGGTCCCGCGTAAAAAGAATTTTTGTAACTGTTGAGGAGAAAGCGTGCGCAGTTCCTCCTGACGATAAATCCCCGCCGTGGCTTTTTCCAATACCTGAGTATCAATATCGCTGGCCCAGACCTGGCAACCACTCACGCGATTGCCCAGTACCTCCGCCAACGTGATCGCCAATGAATAAGGCTCTTCACCGGTGGATGCTGCCGTGCTCCACACGGTGTAGCCATTCGGCCTTGACCGAGCATGCTCAGCAAGGATGGGAAAATGGTGCGCTTCACGAAAAAACGCCGTCAGGTTTGTTGTCAGTGCGTTAACAAACGCCTGCCATTCCGGGCTATTGACGTCCGCTTCCAGCAGCGCCAGATATTGCCCAAAATCATTAAGTCCCAGAGTACGCAACCGCCTCACCAAGCGGTTGTAAACCATTTCCCGTTTGTGATCGGCCAGCACAATGCCAGCACGTTGGTAAATCAACTGACTGATACGCCGAAAATGGGTATCCGACAACGGCAGTCTATCGACCATCTGTGTCAGGATAGACGCAGATTCAAGGCGATTTGGCGATGGGTTATTTTTCATATCAAACCGCTCAAACATCAATTAAGGTTATAGAGAGAGTCAATCCAGCCTTTCCTTCAACGCAAGTGCAGGTGCTACTTTGTAAGTATTAGTCGATATTTCATCGTCGGTCACGTCAAGACGGAAAACTGAAACTGCATCCGTCAACATCATCGCCTGCGCTTCCAATGCCTGAACGGCGGATGATGCTTCCTCTACCAGCGCAGCATTCTGTTGCGTTGCACTGTCCATTTCTGTCACCGCTTGAGCAACCTGCTCAATGCCCCTGCTCTGCTCATCGGACGCAGACGCAATTTCTCCCATGATGTCCGTCACACGCTTCACCGACGTGACAATATCATCCATGGTGTTACCGGCGTCCGTCACCAACACAGAGCCTTGCTCAACGCGCCCGACCGATTCCTCTATCAGCGCTTTAATCTCTTTAGCTGCCTGCGCACTGCGCTGTGCCAGACTGCGCACTTCACCCGCCACCACGGCGAAACCACGCCCTTGTTCACCCGCACGCGCCGCTTCAACGGCCGCATTCAGCGCCAGAATATTGGTCTGGAAAGCGATACCATCAATCACCCCAGTAATATCACTGATTTTACGTGAACTCACGGCAATATCCTGCATCGTTTTCACTACGCCGGCAGTAATTTCGCCCCCTTTATGGGCGGTATGGGTGGTTTCCTGCGCCAATTTGGAAGCTTGGTGCGCATTGTCCGCATTCTGCTTCACGATAGCGGTCAGCTCTTCCATGCTGGCGGCCGTTTGTTCTAACGCAGACGCCTGTGATTCAGTGCGGGATGACAAATCCACGTTGCCGGAGGAAATTTCACGCACACCGAGCAGCATGCCAGTAGCGCCTTGCCGCACCGTATGTACCGTCGAGGCCAGCGAGGTCTGCATATGTTGCAGCGCCGTGAACATCACCCCAATTTCATTCTGGCCGTAGTCGGCGATTTTTACCGTCAGGTGCCCCTGCGCGATATGCTCAAAATGCTCACGCATGATGGTCAACGGCGTCAGGATGATTTTCCGCAGCCACACCACGGCCACAGCAACCAGAACCAGGGAAAGCACCACGACAATCCCAAACGACCAGGTTGAATGGCTATAGGAATCGCTGCTTGCCTGACTGGCTTGCTGCAAATGTGTCTGGACGTAGGTCAGATAGGCCGAAAAGCTCTTCTCAAAATTATCCTGAAATGACTGGGTCGGCTGATCCAGGAAAGGCTGTAGCTGGCCTTTATCCAGAAAACCAATCAGCTCGGCCAACGCGCCGTTGAGCTTGTCGTAGCTCCCCTTTGCCCCCTCAGCCAGACGCTGCCCTTCCTCCGTTAATTGCGTGGTAGCAACAAACTGTTTGAAATAGACATCCGCCTGCGCCAGCGAGGCACGCGCACTGTTCATCAATACGGAAACTTGCTCTTGCGGCACGTTACGCGCCGCGCGCGTTGCCGCACGGTTCAAGGTATTACGGGTTTGCAACAATGCCACCCAACTCTGACTTAAACTGTCGCGCTGCTGGCTGACAGTCTCCACGCGCGTAAAATTCTGATAGTCCGTTTTGAACGCCGTAAAAGATAAGCTGCTGGATACCAACTGCACGGCACAAAACACAAACAACAACACAAACAAACCGGTAGAAACACGAATCCGCGTCAACATACTGCCTCCAACCTAGGTGATCGGTCGGCGTCACACCGACACGATCGATACGTTCTTGTTTTAAACTGCTTCTTTATAAATCACTGTGCCTGAAGTTCGGTTAGAACTTTTCCCAGTTATCTGAGGCCACTGCCTCTGTTTTTTTCTTACTGCCCGCAGAGACGGTCGGCAGCAATACCGGGCGTGTTGTTGCGTCAACCGAAGCCGGTGTGGGAGAGGCAATGCGCGAACGTCCCCCCATTGCAGGCAACTGGAAGACCGCAACGGCCTGGTTTAACCCAATAACTTGTTGTTCGAGTGCGGCCGCAGCGGCGGCGGATTCCTCTACCAGCGAAGAGTTCTGCTGCGTCACGCGGTCCATTTCGGTAACCGCCTGCCCGACCTGTCCAATGCCTTTGCTCTGTTCGTCAGAAGCAGAAGCGATTTCGCCCATGATATCGGTCACACGCGTCACTGAGCTAAGAATTTCGCCCATGGTTTCGCCCGCACTTTCTACTAATACAGATCCTTCATCGACACGATTTACAGAATCTTCAATCAAACTTTTAATTTCTTTCGCTGCCTGGGCGCTACGCTGTGCCAAATTGCGCACCTCTCCCGCCACCACGGCGAAGCCACGGCCCTGCTCTCCCGCACGCGCTGCTTCAACCGCCGCGTTTAATGCCAGAATATTAGTCTGAAACGCGATGCCATCAATAACGCTGGTGATATCAGCAATTTTCTGTGAGCTACCAGCAATGTTATGCATGGTTTTCACGACATTATCGACAACCTTGCCACCGCGTTGTGCGGTTTCTGATGCGCTCAGCGCCAGTTGGCTCGCCTGACGCGCATTTTCCGCATTCTGTCGCACCGTTGCCGTCAGTTGTTCCATACTGGCCGCCGTTTGCTCCAGCGACGACGCCTGCTCTTCAGTACGCGATGAAAGATCGGTATTGCCAGCACTGATTTCGGATGCTCCAGTGTAAATAGCATCAGCGCCCTGGCGCACCGCGCTCACCGTGCTGATCAATTCGGACTGCATGTGGCGCATGCTGTCCGCCAGTGTCCCCATTTCATTGCGACTATGATAATTCATGTTCTGAGTCAGATCGCCGCGCGCAATGTGTTGCGTATGTTCCACAATATTATTCAGCGGATGAATTAATATCCGTTGGATAGCAACCCAGGCTGATAGAATTAAAGCGACAACAACAGAAATCACCGCACCCAAAATCCAGAGAGCTGATTGATAAGCGCTTTCGTTGCGTGAAATTTCTGTGTTATATAATTTTTCACTTTCTACTTTATAAGCATTGTACGCTTTTTCAAATCCATCCTGATAGCTTTGCGTTGGCTGATCGATAAATTTTTTAATATCCCCGGCAGAAAGCAGTTGAATTAACTCAGCCAGTGCGACATTCAACGTTGTGTAACTCTGCTTGACATCTTGCGCGATGGCATTGCTCTGCTGCGCCGAGCGCGCTACGCGTTCATAGTCTGCGAAGTATTTGTTTGCGCCGATTAATTGCCGCTGTGCATCTTCCAGTAACGCTTTTACCGATGACCCAGTGCCCGCCCCCGTGGCATCGAGCGCAAATCGACTTCCTGCCCGATTAAGGGTATTTCGCGTTTGCAATAAATATGACCAACTGGCATCAAGCGCAGATTTTTGATTATTAATGACGAGTGTATTACCAAATACCTCTTTATCATTTTTTAGCGCATTAAAAAATAGTCCACCGGAAACAACTTGCAGCACACCAAATAGCAGCAGTACACAAAGTAGCGCTGTGACAATTTTGATACGATTCAACATATGACGCCTTTTAAGTAAACGAATAGCCGGAAAACCGGCATCAGAATAGAATGTGTTCCAGATAACCTAAAGAAAGAAAAGAGCAAGAAAGGTCAGAGCCATCAAACGATGGCTCTGAAAAAAGATTATGATTTTGCAACGATATCAACTAATGCCATTTCTTCACTGCTGAGTAATTTTTCTATATCGACCAGGATGAGCATTCTCTCACCCAGAGAGCCGAGACCTGTCAAATATTCTGTGGACAGGGTTACCGCAAATTCCGGTGCAGGGCGAATCTGATCCGCCGTCAGTGACAGTACGTCAGAAACGCCGTCAACCACGATACCGACAACGCGCTGGCTCAGATTGAGCACGATGACCACGGTGTTGTCATCATAATCCACTTCCTGCTGGGCAAACTTAATGCGCAGATCAATGATGGGAACGATAACGCCGCGCAGGTTAGTCACCCCTTTGATAAAAGAGGGCGTGTTTGCAATGCGCGTGACCTGATCGTAACCCCGGATCTCTTGCACCTTAAGAATATCGACGCCGTACTCCTCGTCGCCCAGTGTGAAAATCAGGAACTCCTGTCCCACGGTTTCACCGGCTATTTTTGTGACGTTGGCAAGTCCAGTCATGTTTTTCACCTTAATTATTCACGTTCTATGTGTTATTACGCCGCGGTCTCAACAACGCGCTTTTCACGGTTCAATGCCTGCAACGCCGAAACGTCGACAATCAATGCCACGCTGCCGTCGCCTAAAATGGTCGCAGCGGAAACACCCGGCACTTTGCGATAGTTGCTTTCCAGGTTTTTCACCACAACCTGGTGTTGACCAATCAATTGATCAACCAGCAAAGCATAGCGGCGACCTGCGCTCTGTAGAATAACGACGATACCCTGAGTTGCATCGGTCTTCGCGCCTTCAACATCAAAAATGTGGAACAGCTCAACCAGAGGCAGATATTCTCCGCGCACTTGCAGCACACGCTCGCCACCCGCCAACGGATAAATATCCTCAGCGCGCGGTTGTAACGATTCCATTACTGCACCCAGCGGCAGAATGAACACTTCTTTGCTGACCTTGACGGACATGCCATCCAGTATGGCCAGTGTGAGCGGGAGCAGGATACGAATGGTGGTACCTTTGCCCGCCTGGAAATGAATCTCAACGTGCCCACCCATCTCCTGGATGTTACGTTTTACCACGTCCATACCCACGCCGCGTCCGGAGACGTCTGTTACTTTTTCAGCCGTTGAGAAACCTGGCGCAAAAATTAACATGCCAACGTCTTCGTCAGACATGTTTTCATTCACGGCCAAGCCTTGCGACATCGCTTTCGCTAAAATACGCTCACGGTTCAAGCCCGCACCATCATCGATAACTTCGATGCAGATATTCCCGCCCTGATGTTCGGCTAACAGCGTCAAATTGCCCACGGGCGATTTTCCGGCAGCAATACGTTTCTCTGGCGATTCAATACCGTGATCGAGGCTGTTACGTACCAAGTGAGTAAGCGGGTCAATAATGCGCTCAATCAGGCTCTTATCCAATTCGGTGGAACTGCCGATCTGGGTCAATTCTACCTGTTTGTCCAGTTTGGCGGCCAAATCGCGCACCAAGCGAGGGAAGCGGCTGAATACGTATTCCATTGGCATCATACGAATAGACATCACCGATTCTTGCAAATCGCGCGCGTTTCGCTCGAGTTGCCCCATACTGTTCAGTAGGTCGGCATGCACTACCGGATCGAGCGCCGTAGAGCGCTGTGCCAGCATGGACTGCGTGATCACCAGTTCGCCGACCAGGTTGATTAACTGATCGACTTTTTCTACTGCCACACGAATGCTGGTATCACCGGTTTTGGGGCGGTTTTTATTGGCATCGTGTGCAGGTTGTTGCGCCTTTGCCGCAGCAACAGGCGCCGAAGGCGCTTCAACCACAGGCGCTGGCGCGGCTGGCACGACGGCCAGTTCTGGCGCAGGCTCAGCGGCAGGAGCAGCACTTGCCGCTGAAGCTGGCGGCGCGCCAAAATGGATCTGCTCAGGCTCTAACACAAAGCAGAGCACGGCGCTGATATCGTCTTCACTTTCAGACGTCACCAACGTGACAGATAGGCTGCTGTCCGTCTGCTGGGGGTCTTTCACCGTTCCCAGGTTGCCCAGCTCTTCAAGCATTTGCGGAATTTCTTGCGTTTTAAGCCCGGTCAGCGAAATACGCAACTCACCGTTTCCGGCCTGAGCAAGGGTAGGTGCGGCCTCAGCGGAGGCGCTTACCGCAGTGGCCGCTGGCGCGCTGCCTTCCCCTTTGGCATCGAGCGCCAGTTGGCGCAGTGCCTGACAGATATACTCAAAGCTCTCGGCATTGGGTTCCTGTGCGGTTTTATAAGCGTCCAACTGATCCTGCATAATATCTTTTGTTTCCAAAAACAGGTTGATGATATCGGTACTCAAACGCATCTCTCCGCGTCGGGCACCATCAAGCAGGTTTTCCATCAAATGGGTGGTTTCCTGCAATACGGTAAAACCAAATGTTCCCGCGCCGCCTTTAATGGAATGGGCGGCACGGAAGATGGCATTCATTTGCTCAGTATCAGGGGCTTGTGGATCTAATAACAACAAATGTTGTTCCATATCCGCCAGTAATTCATCTGCTTCATCAAAAAAAGTTTGATAAAAAGCACTCATGTCCATGCTCACGTGATCACCTCTGCTGCGAATCGTGGCTTAATGATGAAGGTGTTGCCTGGCTGTCCGGAGCAGCTGGCAACGCGGTGGTTGGTTGCTGGCGCCCTGAAGCAGGTACTCCATTCCCTGTCTGCGGCGATGCTGCACCACCGCTATTAGTTGTATTGGTATTACTGGTACTGCTTACAGTGCTGTTACTGGTGGCGCTATTGTTATTGGTTGTGGTACGGCTCGAACTGGTGTTGCTGCTACTGGGAGGTGCACTGTTTGTTGGCTCCACGCCAGTGGCTCCCCCCGAGACTGGCACATTGCTTGTGCCGTTATTGCTATTGTCGGCAGCAGGCTCGCCGGGTTTAGTGTTCTCCGCAGGCAAATTTTGCAACGTTTCCGCTTTGTCGATATCAATCGCGCGGCTTTCACTGTTTTCTTGCTCAATGGCGCGCTGCGCATCACGGTTAAGCACCATCAAGCTGATCCGGCGGTTGATGGCGTCATTTTTATTGGTGGCTTGCTTCAAACTCATGGTATCTGCCATGCCAACCACACGCAGAACTTTACCGTCAGACAGGCCGCCGGCAATCAGCTCGCGCCGAGAGGAATTTGCCCGATCCGCAGACAGCTCCCAGTTACTGTAGCCACGTTGTCCCTGCGCGTATTGTACATCATCAGTATGCCCTGACAGGCTGATCTTATTGGGGATATCATTAAGAATGGGGGCTATCGCACGCAGAATATGACTCATATAGGGCTCAACCTGCGCACTGCCGGTTTTAAACATAGGGCGGTTTTGGCTATCAATGATCTGGATACGTAACCCTTCATCGACCATTTCAATGAGCAGATGCGGCCTAAGCGCCCTGAGACGCGGGTCTGATTCAATCAACTGTTCCAACTGCTCGCGCAATTTGTTCAAGCGAATGTCATCGAGTTTGTCGCGCTGATTAGCTTCGGGAGGCATCTCAGGCTCACGCTTGACGACGCCTTCCTGTTGGGTGTAATCGTTACCCCCGCCGGGAATCGGGCTGCTGTCTTCACTGACACGAGAGCCCGACGTTAACGCGACTTTGAGCGGAGTACGGAAATATTCGGCAATCTGCGTCAATTGTGATGGGCTGGCGATAGCGATAAGCCACATCACCAAAAACAGCGCCATCATAGCAGTCATAAAGTCAGCATAAGCTATTTTCCACGAGCCGCC
>NZ_JAGFPF010000580.1:0-1183 GCF_025962695.1 Candidatus Symbiopectobacterium sp. NZEC135
TGATTCGTATAGAGAGATAAAAGCATCGATTGTTGCATCGCTAACTTGTGAGAATGCTTGCATTGCAGCGATCAGATATGTCTCGTCATTCCATCGCTCCTTGTAGATGAGCGCCAGCGCAATAAGACCGATCCTTGAGTGGGTTTGGCGCACGGTCTCCAAGATACCGTAGAAGCAGTTTGAATATGTTTCACTCTTGGAAATCTTAGAAAGTAGCTCCTCATCAATCTCCGCATCTGATATAAATTTCTCGAATCGCTTCTGGAGTTGTGTATCGTAGAAGTGCTGGATGAATCTAGCTACTAATCCGACTCCGGGAATGCCAACATCTTTAGCTAGTCCAGCAACGTCACTACCTACCTGGACGATTTCCTTGCCCCATTCAATATTCTTGTTTTCCATGTGCGGCACCATCTCAGCTAAAGTCCAACTTTCGGATGAATTGTTAGGTGATGTACTTGTCTCGCCCTAGATTAGAATAAAACAAGGTTAGCAACGTTCACTTCTGGCTCTTGGTGCTCATAGGGCTTTTGCAGCTTCGAGCGTGGTGTGGACAAGAGGTCTCCCTTACCTGCATGCCTTTATGTGATTTCGGCTAATATTCACATCTGCTAGCTAAATAACTGTTCCGAATAGCAGATCACTTTGAGGGAACTCAGCCCGGATGTTTCGATCTGATCAATCGCAAACCAACCCTATCACCAACCTGACTAAGCGATGCCGATTATAGCACCAATACCCCGTAGTGAACGATGCCTGATGCATAAAACCATTCACAATACCCACGATAAGAATCGCGCCCGCAGGCTTATCGCTATGCTGATGTCGCACCGGGGTGAACGCGTCAGCGTTGTGGCCAGAGCGCCCTGCTGCGCCCGTTCTTACGTCGAGCTCTGGATTAACTGGTTTACACTTTATAGCTTTGACAGGCTTGAATCCCTGCCAGCAGGGAGAAGACGACGCTGGCTATTTGAACAGATATACAACCTGCTGAAGCGACTTGTTGCACGAAGTCCCGGCGACTTTGGTTATCAGAGATCACACAGAAGTACAGAGTTCCTGGTGGTAAAATCAACCAGATAACCGGCTGTTATCTGCATCCCTCTACTGGCGCAACTGGTTACCAGCGGCAGGACTGGTCTCGCGCAGAGCCGCACCCACACTGCGTAACAGTGATCAGCAT
>NZ_JAGFPF010000581.1:0-1181 GCF_025962695.1 Candidatus Symbiopectobacterium sp. NZEC135
CAATGGCATGTGGGACGATTTATTTCAGCGCGCTTCGCAGATTAACTGATCGATTCTCTGTTCCGCCACTGTCTATCCCATCGTCAGTGGCGGCTATCTTCGTTACACCGCTCTGCCTTTCAGCAGCTTTCTCACCCAAAAACGATTCGGATTCAACGCGGCAAGGGTTTCTGCATCGAGCGGTAACGGCTCGCCGTACAGTTGCCCGGCCAGGATTTCGGCGGACAACGGGGCAGAGCACAATCCACGCGATCCCAGCGCACCGATAACGAACAGATCCTGATGAACCGGAGCTACAGCCACTCGCTCCGGCGTGTGCCGCTGCACGTCAAGTGACGCGTATTGATCTAGCGTCTGCGCGTAATCCGGCGTAGCGCCGAGCAGCGGCAGATGATCGCGGGTGGCGCAGCGCACGCCCTGACGCGCTGCGTTGTCGCTGACATCAATGTCATTCACCCAGCTTGCCTCGGGCAAGCAGGCCACCAGGCGCTGGTGGTTTTCCTGCTGCTCGTCTGCACTAAACGTGGTAGTAACCACGCCTCGCTGGTAGCTGGCACCGATACAGTGCTGCTGATGGTGAGGGCTGACTGGGGTCAGATAGCCGTCATAGCACAGTACGCGTTGCAAGCGTTGCAGTGTCGGGGTAGTGGGAATATGGCTCACCTGACCGCGCACCGCATAGCTGGGGAGCTGTTGAGTTTGCGACCAGTCGCTGAGCCGCTGTCCGTTAGCCAGCACCACCACGGGATGGGTCTTTTGCTGCCCGTTTGCCAATCGAAGTTGCCAGCCGGATGCGGTTTTTTCCAGCGCAGAGACGCCAGTAGCAAAATGCACCACCAGTCCGAGCGATTGTGCGTGTTTCAGCGCATGGGTTGTTAGCTCTGCCGGGCACAGCCAGCCGCCCTCGGTATAGCTCGCACCGGGAAAACCTATCGCTAATCCGGCCGTTGCGTCCATCTCATCGGCGCTGAGCGGCGTAACCACCTCTGCCGGCCAGTGGCCGTGCAAGATTTGCGTGATTTTACGCGCGCTTTTTTCATCGTAGGCAATCTGATTTACACCGCACCAGTCATGCTCGAAGGGGATACCGGCTTGCCACAGCGTGTCGTACTGGCGGCGGGCAAAACCAAACGCGGTGGCAAAAAAACGGGAAAGCGCATCGTGTTTGTCGTTGAGTAACG
>NZ_JAGFPF010000582.1:0-1179 GCF_025962695.1 Candidatus Symbiopectobacterium sp. NZEC135
TGACGCCATTTGATGAGATCCTAACGCACCTGCCTTATTCATTGGCGCGCGATGAAAAACGGGCGCTGATGATGGAGCGCTTACGCGGGCTGACGTTACACCATTATGAGCACTGTGCCGCCTATCGCCGCATCCTCGACGCGCAGGGCACCGATATTGATTCCTTGAATGCGATTGAAGATATTCCGTTGTTGCCCGTTTCATTGTTTAAAAATATCGATTTACTGAGCGTTGAACCGGAGCAGGTGGTGAAAACCATGACATCTTCGGGGACCACCGGGCAGGCCGTATCAAAAATTTACTTAGACAAAGCAACGGCGACCGGCCAGCAAAAGACCTTGGTAAAAATCGTTAATGATTTCCTTGGCACTTCGCGTATGCCTTTACTGATTATCGATTCGCCCTCAGTCATGAAAGATCGCCGTCTGTTTTCTGCGCGCGGTGCCGGCATCTTGGGGTTCTCCATCTTCGGTGCAGACAAAACCTACGCCTTGAATGATGATATGACGCTCAATCTGGATGCGGTGCGCGCGTTTTTGGCGAAACACCAAGGGCGTTCCGTGTTGCTGTTTGGTTTCACGTTTATGGTCTGGCAGCATTTCTACAAATCGCTTTTGGCCTTGGACGAGAAACTGGATCTGTCTGCGGGCATATTGATTCATGGCGGCGGCTGGAAAAAACTGCAATCTGAAGCCGTGTCGCCTGCGGATTTTTCTGCTGCGCTGCATGGTGTATGCGGTATTCCACGCGTTCACGATTACTACGGAATGGTGGAACAAACGGGGTGTATCTATATGCAGTGTGAAGCAGGGCATCTGCATGCCAGTATCTTCTCCGATATTATCATCCGCGATCATCATGATTTTTCTGTATGCCAGCACGGGCAACCCGGCATCATCCAGGTGTTGTCCCTCCTTCCTGAATCCTATCCGGGCCATTCACTCTTGACGGAAGATCAAGGGGTGATTTTAGGTGAGGATGACTGCGTTTGTGGCAGGAAAGGAAAATACTTCAAGATCCTTGGACGCGTAAAAAATGCCGAATTGCGAGGATGCAGTGATACCTATGCCGCACAATTTTGACAATATATCCTTCCTGGTTGGCGACCGCAGTGTGCTTGAACAAATGGTCGAGCAGCGTGCATTGCCTCCGTTTGATGCTCTGGTCATCGATTTTCTT